>JALVAL010000145.1 GCA_027011205.1 Gammaproteobacteria bacterium | reverse complement strand
TCCTTTAACAGTGCAATGACGATGACATACAAGGAATACAGCAGGTTGGCAACAGCGCCAAACAGGGTCAGGAAAGTCACCGCGCGCATCGGCCCATAAGTACTCGAAACCAGCAGTCGTAATCCCCGGTCGATATCGTCAAGCAGATGATTGGCGGGGGGGGTTATGTTGCTTTCATAGTGAACTACAGTCCGCTTGTAGCCGGACTGGGCAGGCAACCAGCGATAAGTTCCGTTGGTAGGGCGATGTCTCAACATGAAGTTGACGTAGTTGCGCGTCAATACTCGGTAGAAAGGCAATTCGCGGGTGGGATCCGTGTTCAGTAGCTTTTTGCCCAGGCGGCTGAACAGACTGCTGGAAAAACGGTAAGCGAGGGACTGACGGCGTTTGCGGGTATTGATACCTAGCACCACGTCATAGCCTTCCTGGGACTTTTCTAATAAATTGGGAAGTGCATCGATATCATCCTGGGACGGGTCGAGTACTGCAACCAGGTCACCCATGGCATATTCAATGCCCGCCCAGGCGGCAAGATCTCGGTCCACCTGGCTTGCAAGGATAAAAACCTGAAGATTGGGGGTCTTTCCAGTTTCGCAAAGCTGTGCTAAGTCCTGAGTCAGTTTTTTCATCGGACCGTTGAGTAGAACGATCAGCTCATAATCCTGTCCGAACCCACGACCTATTCGTTCGGCACTAGCAAGAATTGGTACCATGTCCAGGCTCTCCTCATTGATGGTCATCACCAGAGATAAGAACTGTTGTTTCGTATTCACGTTTGACATCTTGATGTCTTCCTTATTACTTGCGTCTGGAATAAAGTGCAAAATCAGCTAAATGAATTTTTCTACAGGAACTGGCGTTTTCGAGTCGCAGCTTGATGCTCGATAATTTGTCGGAAAGCAGCCAGCTTGGCGCATAATCCAGAGGGATCAGCAGTTGGCCATTTTCGCCGTTGAACACAGCTGTGGATATCGGTTGGGGTGTAGCGGTTCCCATCCAGGAAACCGCGATTTTGATAGGTTGCTGGTTTTCGCAAGACATTTCAAATCCTAGCACGCCTGTGGTTTTTCCTGAAATAGCGTGTGGTTTCAGATCAAAGCTTATGCTCGGGGTGGAGCCGGATAGGCTGTATTCCTGTGATCTCAGTCTTGTTATGTCGCTCAATATCGCGGTGTCTGCATCCAGCTCCGTTACCAATTTTAGCCTGGATCTCAAACTATCCATGGTTCGCCCCCATGCCACGGGGAGTTTTTTCAATTCGCGCAGATAGAATGCTTGACTCCACAAATATATCTGTTCGGTATTAGTGGGCAGGGTGATGTCCAGACTTCCTTCAAAATATACCTTACCTGGATAGCCGATAGTCTTGCTGTCCAACAGTCCTCCGTGAACTTGCACGTTTATGTAATCAGCAGAATAAGCTGTTGATTTGATGAGTCGTGTGCTGCCATCTGCCAAGCGTAGTCGTGATAAAGGTCTGAGCAGGTTATGATTAATGTCTACATTTCGTATGGCAAAAGTAGCTGTAGATCGGGAAATGCCGTTTTCCCAGTTACCATCCGTGATATCTGCTATGGCAATGCTCCTTTTTATGGGTATCACATCCTTGATCTTCTGGTTGTCTGCAATACGGGCATAGAATCTTGATATCTTACTTTTGTGAATACCTACAATCACTTCGCTGATTTTTATCGGGATGTAATTTGCCATTATCCAGCGATAAAGGTAATACGTACGGAGAGAGACAGTTCCGCTGTCATGATTTAAATTTGATGCGCTCAATATTGCCAAAGGTGGAGGATTATCAGACAGACGTTCAACGCTTCTTAATTGCATTGCCCGATGTGGAAGGTTGTATGGTGTCGCCTCGATAGGAATTCTTCTGTCCAGGTAATAATACAGAGCACTCCTGTTACTTACATCGATAAATGTTTCTTTACTATCGAGAAAACTATCGGCAATTGTTTTTAGTAAGCGGATTCTGTTGATGTGATCGGGTTTGGATAGTCCTGTCCCTAAATTGGGAATGCCAATATCTTTTCCAACAGTCAAGGGGGTGATCTGGGGCATGAGTTGATGTGCGCGCTGTATGGGAGCGAGATGCATTCTTGGCGACAATATGCCCAGGAAAAAAAACAGCAGTAGATACGCTGGCAATGGGGGGCTTTTTTTATAGACAATATAAAGAAACAACAAGCTTAGAGGCAGGAAAAAAGCGGAGATGATGCCCGGCCGTGACAGGATATACGGGTCGATTCTACCGAGTGTATATTTATATGCAATCATCAGGAAGGCAGTAACCATCAAGGCATACAGGAATGCGTTCAGGTTCTTGCCAACCGTCCTGCTGTTTAGGATGGTGAAGGCAAAGAAAGGGAATAGAATCCAGCTGTTTCTGGCTATCTCGAAAAGCAGTAACGAACTGTTCTGGGTTTGTGTGCTGTCCCAGCTTTGTTTCCAGGCGACGCCATATGATTGGAGGGCAATACTGCCATTTTCGAGGGCATAGCGTATTGCAGCCCAAGTCATATCGAGAATAGAGGGGAAGCTTGCTGCTAGTCCCAGCAAGGCTCCTCCCAGTATCCCGGCTATCGTTAGGTTGTAAGTCATTGTGCCTGATTGCCATGCCCTGACCAGGGCTGGTGGCAATAGACAAACTGTAAAGACTGCGCCGAGTCCGGGGTTAGCAATGAACAGCAGGATTGCGGATATCAGGTAAGCCATTCCAACATATTTTTCTTTGACGAAAAAAATGACAATTGCGCAGGCGACAGCGATTACATACCAGGGGCCGATCGACGCCATGAGTAGCCCCATCAGAGAGGCAGTCAACAAGCCTAGGTAACGATAGGCGATGAAGAATGATGCGATCAAAATAAGTGCCTTGAATATGCGCCCACCTTCCATCAACAACGTTGCATTGCCATCCAGGAATAAATGGGTCCCCAATCCTGAGAGCATGTCAGTGAAGCCGTGTGCGAGCGCATAGTCTACATAAGGGAGGGAATTGAACTCACTGATCTGTTGCAGTGGTAACAGGTATTCACCGAGATGATAGTCATCCTGAAAGATGTTGGGGACTGCGGAAACACCATAGAAAAGGAAAACCAGTACTACAATAATCGAATAGGGAGAAATGAGTTTTGTAGACAGGTTGTTTTTGGAAACAGAACGAAGGCGTCGAAATATATCGAATAGTGCGAATAACCAGGTGATGGCAAGAAGCGCATAGAGGGTGACAGTTGTTTCCGCAAAAAAGGTTTCACCTTGACTTTGTATGGGGGTTGGCAACATAGCTGCCAGGTAGGACACCATGAATATCTGGGATATGCCGAGAGAATATTTGTAAATTCCTGAGATAGATCGGCTGAAATACAGTAACAC
>JALVAL010000144.1 GCA_027011205.1 Gammaproteobacteria bacterium | reverse complement strand
TTGGGCTTAATCGTACTGATCCACTGTTGAGCATTCAGTTTACGTTCGGATGAGGGGGTCAGCTGGATTTTAATTGAACTTGAATTACTGCTTTCTCTTTGTGAGCGACCAAACACGCTGCCGCCAATGGTACTGAAAACAGTCATCACATTATTATCCTTCAGCAGCAGGTTTTCAATTTTATTGACGGCGGCATCCATTTCATTCAGGCGCATACCGGGTTCCCCTGATATACTCATATAAATTCGGCCTTCATCAATCTGAGGCAGAAATATCTGTTTTTCATTAACAATATACTGGGCGCAGACATATAAGGCTGGTAAGAGCAGGATAAAGGGCAGCCAGTAATAGTGAATAAAAAAGCCGACAATATTTTCATAACAATCAGCAATACGGGAAAATAAAACCAGCGGTTTTTTATTAGCCTGTGGCTTTAAACGGGCTGCAAGACTTGGTACCAGGGTGAGTGATACCAGCATGGAGGAAATAATAGCCGCTGAAATGGTAATAATAAGTTCCTGAAACAGCAGCCCTACCAGACCGCCCATAAATAAAAAGGGTAATACTGCCGCCAGATTAGTGCTGGTGGATGCCACAATGGCACTATTGACCTCATTGGCAGCTTCCAGTGCCGGGGTAAACTTCTCCTGTCTGGAATCAGTCCGGGTGGCAGAAGCCTGCTGGTGTCGGGAAATATTCTCCAGCATAACAATAGTGCTGTCTACCAGCATCCCAATTCCAAGTGCCAGACCACCCAGAGTCATAATGTTAAGGGTCAGACCGGTGATTTCCATAATAATAAAGGTAATAACAATAGCCAGGGGAATAGCACTGCCGATAATCAGGGTGCGGCGTAAATCACCCAGAAAAAGATACACCACCAGCATGGCCAGAATAGCTCCGGATAATGCTGCACGGCTGGCGTTATTCAGAGCGTGTTTAATAAAAACCGCCTGATCATCAACCGCTGTAATTTGAATATCTTTAGCGACTATGCGGTCTTTTTTTAACAGCTCAATGCGTTTATGGACAGCATCTACCACATTAATGGTATTGGCCTGGGGCTGTTTCTGTATGGAAAGCTTAACACCTTCCATACCATTGAGACGGATACGAACCCGTTCATCTTCATGGCTGTCCAGAATGTCGGCCACTTCATCCAGTTTGACGGTATCCTCAATGCGTCGTGTGGTTGTCCCTGACAGCGGCAGCTGTGTTAATTCCTTTATAGATTCAAAGCGAGCTTCGGTGCGTGTGCTTAATTCATTGGATGCGGTATAAATACGTCCGGCAGCAATATCCTGATTTTCAGTTTCCAGGATACTTGCAATATCTTTAAAACTTAATTGGTGAGCAGCCAGACGCTGTTGATCCAGAATAACCTGAATTTCACGCACCAGACCGCCACCGACTTCTGTAGCTGCGACTCCCGGCAGATTAATAAACCATTTACTGAGTTGGTAATCAACATAGCTGCGTAAGGCAACGGGTGAACGGCTGCTGGAACTGACAATAAATTCAATAACAGGGATTTGCGACGGATCCCGCTTGTAAATAACCGGCGGCTCAATGGACTCTGGTAAAAATCGTTTTGCCCTGTCCAGCCGGTTACTGGCATCTCGTAAGGCAATGTCTATATCCGTGCCATAGGGAAAACTTAAATCCACTGAACTGCGACTTTCTGTGGTACGGGACTGTACCGATACGGCGCCTTCTGTAATGGCCAGTTGTTCCTCCAGCTGCCGGGTTACCTTATCCTCCATAATAGTGGCCGGAACTCCAGTATCCACAACTCGAACCCGGACATCTGGATAAATAATATCCGGTAGTAGATTAACCCCCAGCCGCTGATACATAAAAACACCCAGTACCAGCAGGGCCAGTGCAATCATATTGACTCCCACCGGGTGTCTGATAGACCATGAGGCAATATTACTGGTTGTGTGCAGGGGGGGAAGTGGCTTCATATGGGATTGACTTTCTTACCGGGACGCAGCCCGAAAAGGCCTTTGCTGATCACTGTATCACCGGCTTTTAAACCTTCAAGAATTTCCATAAACAGGGCATATTTTTTTCCAGTGATAATATTTTTTCGTGCAATAGTCTGATCCTCTTTGAGGATAAAAGCATAAGCTCCCTGTTGATCATATCGAATAGCGGAAATGGGTATTACCAGAACGTTTTCTTTTGGGGTCTGTAAATAGATGCGCGTCAGCTGACCGGGTTTTGCTCCCTCTGGTACGGGGTTCAGGCGGGCTTCTATAACCCCCTTGCGTGTTTGAGGATCAATCTGAGGATGAATGCGTAAAATTATACCTGTCCAGGTGGTTTTACCTAACGCATCAATAATAAAGTGAATCTCATCCCCCTGTTTTATTTTGCTCAGATACAGTTCAGAAACAGCGACTTTTACAATCAGGCTGGAGGTATCAATAAGGCTTAAAAAGTGCGTGTGCAGGGGTAATACATCTCCCGGTTCAGCACTGCGTTCACTGATAATGCCATCCCAGGGTGATTTAATGCGGGTATAACTGAGCCGTCTTTTCTGCAGATTGTATTCAGCGCTATCCAGCAGAACTTTGGTTCTTGCTCGAGTTAATAATTCCTTAGAGGTCAGATTACTGACGGCCAGCTTTTCAAGACGGGCATAATCCAGTCGGGACTGCTTTAAGGTAGCCTCTGCCTTGTTGTATTGTGCTTTAACAATGGTGTCATCCAGTGCTGCCAGCAGCATTCCTTTTTTTACCTCATCGCCTTCCCGAAAAGGCAGTTCTGTCAGCAGTCCCTGAACCTGATTATAAAAACGTACGGTACGTAACGGCTCCAGTGTGCCGGTTACAATGATTTTATGATTCAGTAATTGCTGTTTAACCTGAGTGACCTTGACACTGGGCAGACTACTGCTGTGTCGTTTTTTTTCAGGGGGCTTATCCTGACAGCCGTTTATAAGCAGTGCAATGAAAAATATGCTCAACAAATAATGCCAGAGGGTTTTGAGTCTGATATTCATACAGAATATAAATCTCGCTGAGTAATGATATTATTGTTTAGGGGCTGTGGATCTACTATGAAAAATAAGGTTTTATCATCATCTATATAAATAGTTACGTTTTGTAAATAAATTGATTAGAATACCTGCTTTCAATTTGAAAGTATAATCGTATGATTCGTTCGCGTTACACCGATGCCCCGCATAAAAATCGTCATGATCTGGCGAATCTTCGACGTATTGTACCATTTTTATGGGAATATAAAGGGCGGGTTTTAATTGCCCTGACATTTCTGGTACTGGCTAAAGTGGCCACGGTGGGTGTACCCCTGGTATTAAAACAGATTGTAGATGCCCTGGACCCAAGTTCACTGCAGCTGGTGCTGCCTGTCAGTTTATTAC
>JALVAL010000143.1 GCA_027011205.1 Gammaproteobacteria bacterium | reverse complement strand
CCTGGGCAGCGGTTTCTTCAAAAATGTGAGAAATCTGTACCAGACCTTCTTTTTTGGCCACACTGGCAAAATAGGTATAGCGATTTCGAGCCTGTGATTCACCGGCAAAAGAAATCATCAGATTTTTTTCGGTTTGAGTACCTTTTATAGTTTTTGGCATGTTTCTCTCCAGGGAATATAGTTATGGAATCCATAAGAACTGAGTCATTAAGCCCGACCCCCAATGAATGACTTTAGATTTATTGCAGTTTAACTGAAATAAGTTTCCATATCATCTGCACCGCCAATCAATTTACCATCCATAAAGACCTGTGGAGTGGTATGTGCACCGCTTAAAGCAGTCAGAGAACGATTGGTAACGTTCTGGTTCAACTCAACTTCTTCATAAGGCAGACCTCTGGACGCCAGTAATTCCTTAGCGCGGGTACAATGGGGACAACCTTTACGGGTAATAATTGTTATAGTCGGCAGAGCTCTGGCATCGGGATTAAGGTGTTTTAATACGGTATCCGCATCAGAAACACCAAAGGGGTCGCCGTCTACTTCCGGTTCAATAAACATTTTTTCTATTACGCCATTGTCAACAATCATGGCATAACGCCAGGAGCGGTCACCAAAACCCAGGTTACGCTTATCAACCAGCATACCCATGCTTTTGCTGAATTCACCGTTACCGTCCGGAATCATGGTGATTTTTTCAGCACTTTGATCATCCTGCCAGGCGTTCATAACAAAGGTATCATTGACTGAAAGACAGTATATATCATCAATGCCGTTGTCTTTAAACACAGGATACAGTTCATTATAGCGGGGTAAGTGGCTGGATGAACAGGTGGGTGTAAAAGCACCGGGTAATGCAAACACAACAACCCGCTTATTGTCGAATAACTTGGCTGTGCTGACATCAACCCACTCACTGCCCTGACGGGTTTTAAAGGTTACTGAGGGTACGTTCTGACCTTCTCTGTTTTTTAACATGATAATGCTCCGTAATTGATTAATTTTTTATCGGGTTAAACCTGAATGAATTTGCCCGAATGTTGGCAATAGTTTAATCGTCCTGATAGAATTAATAAAACAGATTGATTCGATTGTTATAATAGAAAAATACGATTAAAGAGTTTATATTATGCGCTTACCGAGTCTTAAACATCTCTATTATCTGGTTAATGTGCATAAATATCAGCATTTTGGTGAGGCAGCAAAGGCTTGCCATGTTAGCCAGTCCACTTTGAGCAGTGGTATTGCGGCACTGGAAAATGTCCTGGGCGTGCGTTTGATTGAACGGGATAATAAAAAAATACTCTTTACCCCGCTGGCTGAAGAAGTGGTTCTGCAGGCACAGTCGATTTTACTCAGTGTTGAAGAGTTAACCCGTCAGGTGCAGTATTTTGCCCAACCTTTTGGTGGAACATTAAAATTAGGAGTGATCCCGACCATTGCCCCGTTTTTGATACCACAGATACTGATGATGATTAAACAGGAGTTCCCCGAACTAAAAGTCTTCGTTAAAGAAGGGCAGAGTGAACAGGTTCTGCAACAGTTAAAAGAGGGTGAGCTGGATCTGGTGCTACTGGCACTGCCTTATCCTGCTATCGGTGTTGAAATGAAGAGTTTTTATAAAGACCGTTTTTATTTTGCTCAGCATCGGGACTCTCAGTTAAATACGCAAACCATTAAAGAAGATTTTTCCAACCTTAAAGATAATAGTCTGTTATTGCTGGAAGATGGTCATTGTATGCGCGATCATGCCCTCTCAGCCTGTCATCTGGAACATTCGGAAAAAATTAATGCCTTTGCTGCCACCAGTCTGCATACGCTGGTACAGATGGTGAATAATGATCTGGGTGTGACATTTCTGCCGGAAATGGCCGTTGCTGCGGGTATTTTGCACAATACCGATATAGAGATCAGCCCTCTGGCAGATAAGGAAAATGATTATCGTGAAATTGGTTTTGCCTGGCGTTCACAGTCCAATCGCAAAGAAGAGTTTGAGCAATTATATCAATTGGTCAAAAAACAGATCCATCATTTTTTACCATAAACGCTGATGTCTGATAATTCATTTACCAATGCTTTCCTGTTAACTCGCCAGTGGCAGGACAGTTCAAAAGGTATTTTACTGGATTTCTGGTTCAGTACGGATCAAGGTCCGATTAATGTACAGATAGAAAATCAGCAGGCCATTTTTTTTATTTGCCAGCAGGACAGTGAGCAGGTCAAAAATCTGCTGGGGACATTATTGATAAGCAGTATTAAACCCCTGGCATTAAAAAACTTTAATCATGAACCGGTGAGCGGGGTCTATTTTAATAGCCAGCGTCAATTGTATCAGGCCAGAGAAATACTGCAGAATCATCTTCTTGACTGCTATGAAGCGGATATTCGTCCAGTAGAACGGTTTTTAATGGAGCGTTTTTTAACCGGTCCGGTGGCTGTTAAATGCCCTGAGACTTGTTCGCAACCGATGCTTAATCCGAGACTGAAACCCTGCAGCTATCACCCTCAGCTTAAAATGCTTTCTCTGGATATAGAAACCGCCTGGGATTCTCAGGCCCTGTATTCTATATCAATGCTTACTGAGAGCTGGCAAATTACCCTGATGAAGGGCGCTCCCACTGAGGAGACTGATGATCCCGATATGGAGTATTGCGCTACGGAAAAGGACCTGTTGTTACGTTTTATTGAGCTGCTTCAGCAGCAGGATCCCGATGTTATTATTGGCTGGAATGTGATTAATTTTGACTTCCGGTTTTTACAGCGTAAGGCAGATTCGCTTAACCTGTCACTGTCCATAGGCAGGGGACAGACAAGCCCTGTCTGGCGAAAGGCTCAGACAGAGCAACGTCATTATTTTTTATTAATACCGGGACGTGTGGTTCTTGATGGTATTGATACCCTGAAAAGTGCCACCTGGAACTTTGAGAGTTTTTCTCTGGAGTCTGTGGCCACTGACTTACTGGGCCGGGGAAAACTTATTAAAGCGGACAATCAGGATACTGGCACCCGACGCGATCCTCTTTACAAGGCCAAAGAAATTAGCCGACAGTTTATAGAGCATAAAACTGCCCTGGCTCAATACAATAGAGAAGATTGTCAGCTGGTGCTGGAAATTTTTTGTAAAGCGGATCTGATAAATTTTGCCATTGAACGGGCGCGTCTGACCGGGCTGGAAATGGACAGAACCGGAGGTTCAGTCGCGGCCTTTGATAACCAGTATCTGCCCCGCTTGCATCGTAAGGGTTTTGTGGGTTCACAATTCAGGGATCAGCCGCAGGAGGCATCGGCTCCCGGCGGATATGTGATGAATTCGCGCCCGGGTTTGTTTGACAGTGTGCTGGTGCTGGATTATAAAAGCCTGTATCCGAGTATTATCCGTACCTTTAAGGTCGACCCTTATGCT
>JALVAL010000142.1 GCA_027011205.1 Gammaproteobacteria bacterium | reverse complement strand
TATTACTACAATAGTAGAAAAAGTGTCTAATTTTTTTACATTGACGATCAAATTACCCTCTTTGATTATTAGAATTTTCTTATAAATCAACAGGTATGTGTTTTTGGTGTGATTTTTGCAGTATTTACTTATAATAGAGTTAGTATTAAAGAATACAGATTGTAACTTTCAGCGTGTTTAGATTTTGCCACAGTTAAAGGCACAATTGCTTCGCTATCTTAACGAGGAGCACGGAGAATGTAAGCATATACAAATATGTGACCATTTCCAGCTGTCTCCTGAGGGTAGAGTACGAAAATAACGCACTCTTCTCTATCAAAAAAGGGGGAGGGGGTAAAAGATGTATACGCTAAGTAGTTACTATAGATTTAGTTTAAGGAAAAAAATATGTCAGATACGCATTCTAACAAAACTGTTCAGGTTTCCGAGAAGCGTCGTAAATTATTAAAAGCTTCTGCGGCTGCACCCTTGGTGGCGACATTAACATCAGGAGTTGCGCAGGCTAATGCCAGTGCATTTCAATGTATTAATGATGCACCAACTGGAACGCCTTTTATTTCCGGTACGACTGGAGACGGTGCGGTAAGAGTTTCAGCTACCAAATACGAAAAAGGGACATCCGTATTTTATTTTGTTGACGGTGTAATGTATGACGCTTCTGGAGCGGTTTCAAACTTAACGGTGACAGATTTACTAAATGAAGGTTTTACTCCCACGGGTGGTCAGGTACTGGTGATTTATGAGCCTGGCGCTGATGGTTTGAGTGCCACCCAGTTAGGTCCATGGCCTCAACAGCAAATAGGGGGTATTAACCAGCCCTTATATCAGTCCTGTTTAACCTCACTGATAGCTACCAATGTGGGTGATATTAAGGGTAATATAGTCTAGTCTGACAGGGCACTTCAGTTTTATGGATAAAGTATGGTGTATTGCCACAGGTGTTTTATCAGAAACTGGAGCGTTGTCATTTGTTGAATGGGACGAGAATGTCAGCCTTTATAATGGCGGAACAGGCGATACTCATTTGCTTAATCTTTTTCCCTTTGAAGTGCTGTTATCTTTAGTCCCTGGACATGGTACTATTGCGTCTATTTCCATGCATATGGCCGCGATCTGCGGTGAAGAAGATAATCAGCAATGGCGTTCAAATATTCTTAAAATCCTGATGCAACTGGAAGAGCTGGAATTAGTTGACTGCCAATAAAACCCTCCGTAATTTGTCTGTTAATGAATTACTTCAGATATCTCAATATAATGGTCTGGCCTATACCATAGGTCCTTTCAGCATACGTTTAACAACCGATGTATCTGAATTATTAACAACCTTTCACCAAATGTATGCCGACCTTGAGGTCGCTGCTGTACAGCCGGTATCAGATTTTCATATACAAATTTTTAAAAAAACAGGACTAAGACGCTGGTGGCATCCACAGGTCGTATTCAGTGTGGACAGCGTGATACCCTTTGAACCTTATCCCCTGAGTCATGCTTTTCCCCTGTCAGAATGGGG
The DNA here is from genome assembly GCA_027011205.1 of Gammaproteobacteria bacterium. GTDB lineage: Bacteria > Pseudomonadota > Gammaproteobacteria > GRL18 > GRL18 > JANELJ01. The sequence continues at coordinate 1,894 of JALVAL010000142.1, read as the reverse complement.
TTTAAACTGGTGTATTGGTTTATCTGCTCATCAATATATTATGTTGCACTCGGCGGTTCTGGAATATAAAGGGGTTGCTGTAATTTTACCGGCTATGCCGGGTTCGGGTAAAAGTACTTTGTGTTCTGCTCTAATGTTACGGGGCTGGCGTTTATTATCCGATGAGTTTGGCTTAATTAATCCGGACACCGGTAGGGTGCATCCTATGCCCAGAGCTATCCCGTTAAAAAATAACTCTATATCCGTAATTCGTGATTTTAGTGATTCTGCTGTACTTGGGCCATTGTATAAAGGAACCCGAAAAGGGGATGTGGCACATCTGGCTCCACTGGCAGACAGCCTTTTGCGACAGCATGAAACCGCTATGCCGGCGGTAGTTGTTTTTCCTCATTATCAGGCGGGTTCTCAATGTGTTCTGAATGTTCAGGAGAAAAGCATGGCTTTTACCCGTATCACTAAGAACTCATTCAATTATTATCTGAGCCAGAGACAGGGCTTTAATACTCTGACAGATTTGATAAAACAATCGGATTGCTATGGCCTGCAATACAGTCGGCTGGATGATGCCATTAAGGTTCTTACCGAACGGGTTGAGCAAAAGGCTGAACAGCTTTTGATAACAGGACAGGGTGATAATTTGTAATGCAGTTACTGCTTAATATTTTATCTTGTCCTGATAAGGTACGCACACTTGGTCTTGAAGATTGGGATCTTGTGCTGCGTTTTGCCCGCCATGCCCATCTATTAGGCCATCTGTATTATTTAATGGATCAAAATGCTCTATGGGAATTGGTACCGGAAAAGGTGCGAGATATTTTAATGGGTGGGCATATATACAATCGGTTTTTTCGTTTGCAGGCTCGCAGAGAGATAAGACAAATTGCTGAAGTCATTCAAAATGTACCTGTTATTCTGCTTAAAGGGGCGGCTTATATTGAATCCCGGTGCGGGGCGTATGGCGGTCGAAGATTATCTGATATTGATCTAATGGTCAGACAAAGTGAGCTGACAGCTGTAGAAAAAACACTACTGGCATCGGGCTGGCAATACGGTGAAGTTAATGAGTACGATCAACACTATTATCGTGACTGGATGCATGAAGTACCACCCATGGTGCATCAGTACCGGAATATGGAAGTGGATCTGCACCATAATATTGTTGCACCAGTAAGTCGTATAAAGGTGACAGCTCAAAAGCTGTTTGATAAGGCTGTTGCAATACCAGACAGTTCTTTTTTACGTCTGGAGAATAAAGATCTGATATTGCACAGCGCCACTCATTTATTTTTTAATGATGAATTGCGCGGTGGTTTAAGGGATCTGGTGGATATGCATGAATTATGTATGGAGTTTGCCTCACAAGAGGACTTTTGGCCCGAGCTGGTATCCAGAGCCAGAGAGCTGGGGATGCAAAGACCTCTGTATTATGCATTAAGCAGTCTGTCGCGTTTTTTAAAAACCCCTGTTCCGGCTCCTGTAATGGCGGAGAGTCAAAAAGATCGTCCGAGTTTTCCTGTAAGGGTTTTAATGGCTACACTTATTCAGCGTCAATTGGCACCTGAAAGTATAAATAAATTAAATACACCTTTTGTAGCGTGGTTATTATTTATCCGCTCACACTGGATAAGAATGCCTTTGCCCATGCTAATCAGGCATTTATCCCATAAATTCTGGCGGAGTAAATTTTCCTCTCCCTGATTTTTTCCCTGAAAATTAAAGAGGAGGGAGAACGGATGGTCGTTACTTTATGTCAGTTTTTTCGCACTTCTTTAGTATTTGAATGTGTTATAATTTTTTAATTTTAAACAAGATTATCAACCTAGAAAAATCAGTTGACATCGTAGCGAAACAGTCTTAGGTGCTGGAGATAAAGGGTTTTACAGGTTATTTTGGC
>JALVAL010000141.1 GCA_027011205.1 Gammaproteobacteria bacterium | reverse complement strand
ATATTATTATTATCAGGAGCAACGATCAGTTTTTGCATATACATATATTCAAATATTTTCAATGGTGAGGCATATGGTACAACTGCAGGTTGTAATGCAATATCAAAAGCGTTTATATAAAAATTTACTTTGTCTCTGGGGATAATTCCAGTTATGGTTATCTTATTTTCAACCCCCAACTTTCTTGCATGATCCTCAAGATGCTCTCTGGCAGGACCATCACCTACTAATAATAAATGCAGGTCTTCTTCTGAATAGTCTTTAAGAATATCAATAACTAACTCAAGGCCATGCCATTCTCTAACAAATCCCGTAAAACCTAATATCTTTTTATCTTGTAAACCTAATTCTTTTTTTGTTTCTACTGGTGATTGTTCAATATTAAAACGTTCTTCATTAATACCATTATGAACAACTTCAAGATGATCGCTTACCCCTGATGAACGCACAACCATATCAGCCAGAACCTGAGTAACTGGCAACCTTACATCTGCATTTTTCCAGCAATATCTCTGGCTCCAGTTAGCCATCTTCATTAAGGCTATTCCATCAAATTTACTGCGTTCTTCAAAAACGGGCGCATTAATTTCTAATATCAGTGGTAAACCTGTAATACTTTTTGCCCAAATACCGGAAACAAAAAACAGGTTATAACGCTCATATATAAAATCTGGTTTTTCTTTCAGAATATAAAACATAATTCGAAAAAAATCGAAAAAAGAATATGAAAACTCCAGTAGTTCATACATCAATTTGGGAATATGTTTTTTTAAATGATAAACAAGCCCTCCTTCTGAACCAAAACTGGATGTTTCTACAATATTCGGACCCACAAGAACAATTTCATGTCCCTGTTTTTTAAAAGAATTGATCAGTTCTTCCAGATGAACATATTGGCCATCTTTTGATGCAATACGATGATGATATAGTATTTTCATGACTGCCTGTCCAGTATGTTTTTGAACAAGTCTTCCTGGCCTTTTGTTGTTGCATCCCAGCTAAATTTTTCTGCATAGAGGCGAGTTTGTTTCCTGTCTGGATAATTTGAGTATAATTTTTTTATCCCCCTGCTAATTCCTTCTGCACTTCTATCCACTAAAACACCGGCTTCCGGTGCTGCCACCACCTCAGGAGTTCCCCATACATCAGTTGCAACCACCGGGGTTCCACAGGCCATAGATTCAAGCAATACATTAGCCCAACCTTCTCGACTGGAAGCCAGGACCAGCATATCTACGCCGGCATAATAATTTCTTAATTCCTGTTGACTCAGTGCTCCCAGAAAAACCACTCTGTTTTGTAGTTGTAATTGAGTAACCTGAGTTTCCAGTTTCTCCTGCATTTCACCATCACCAGCAATGTACAATTTAACTTCTGGGCAACTTTGTAATGCTTCAATAATCAGGTGATGGCCTTTTCGTTCAATTAAATGTCCGACACTAAGAATACATTTTCCATTAAGGCTTAGCTTTTTTCTTAGCAATGCTATATCTTGAGGCGGTGTAAAAAGTTCCAGATTAACACCATTTCGTAATGCTTTGACTTTTTCTTCAGGAACACCCAATTCAACTAAAACATCTTTCAGTGCCTGACAAACAGTAATCATTCCATTAGCCTGTTTTGCTGCCCACTGGATCATTTTTCTTGGTAAATAATACTGAGGTATTAGATTTAAATCGGTACCCCGTGCAGTAATAGTAACCGGTTTTTTTAACCATTTACCCAAAATTATTGCCGCAACACCATCTGGGTAAAAATAGTGTGCATCAATTATTTGAAAATCATATTCCTGCTGTATTGCTTTTATTTTACGGTATGAAAACAAAGCCATAAATAACGGAGCCAATGTCATACCGATTTTGGGTAATAATAAAAAACGTGGGTAATCTATTTGAATATTATGTTGAATATCTTTCCGAGGAATATGACTATTTTTAGCATACTCTCCAAAAAATGACCATTTAAAAGGAAACCAGGGTACAGGAGAAACCACTCGACTTTCTACCAGATTATTGTTAATCAGGTAACGTAAACGTGTCTCAACAAAGATCCCATGTCGAGTTCTGATTTTATTAGGATAAAGCGTGGAAAAAGTAAGGATTTTTATTTTATCCATTATAGTATTCAGGTCAAATCCTTTACATACCAGTCCATAGCTTCTTCTAATCCCTCATCTATAACGTGGGTTGGTTCGTATCCCAGAAGCTTTTTTGCCTTGCTGATATCGGCCTGAGAATGGCGTACATCTCCGGCTCTAAAATCACGATAAACTGGCTGGGTCGCTTTTAACTCTGGCACTCTGGCCATAAGTTTTTCCTGAATAAAATAAAACAACTCGTTCAGTGTTGTACGGTGATTCAAGGCAACATTATAAACCTGATTAGCAGCGTCTTCATTGTCTGCAGTTGCAGCCAGAATATTTATTTGCATGACATTTTTGATATAACAGAAATCCCGGCTGGTTTCACCATCACCATTAATATAAACAGGTTCACTTTTTAAAATCGCTGAAACCCATTTGGGTATAACGGCCGCATATGCACCTTCAGGATCCTGACGCTGACCAAAAATATTAAAATAACGCAGACCGATAGATTTAAAGCCGTAGGTTTTTTCAAAAACTTCTGCATACAGCTCATTAACCAGTTTGGTTACAGCATAAGGGGATAGAGGACTGCCGATGATGTCTTCAACTTTGGGCAGATTGGGATGGTCCCCATAGGTTGAACTGGAGGCCGCATAAACAAAGCGTTTAACATTGCAGTCTTTGGCCGCCACCAGCATATTAAGGTAACCGGAGATATTATTCTCATTGGTAGTTATGGGGTCTTCAATGGAACGAGGTACTGAACCCAGCGCCGCCTGATGCAGAACATAATCTACATCGGTACATGCTTTAACACAGGTTTTCAGATCACGGATATCGCCTTCAATAAAGGTAAATTTTTGCCATTGTTCCGGGGTTATGATTGCTTTGACCTGATCGATATTATATTGATGACCCGTGGCAAAATTATCGAGACCGACTACCTTCTGGTTATTGCTTAGCAATGTTTCTAATAGGTTGGAGCCTATAAAACCGGCTACACCAGTAACCAGCCAGGTTTTTGGGCTGGCCTGCAGATCGTTTAGAACTTGTTGGTATTTGCTCATATTTTATTTTCTTCCTTTGACTATAAGCTGTTTTACAACACACTTATGACAATATCTTGTTTTTTTAGCTTACATGGGCAGGATGCCCATGCTCCCGGCAAAAGATTAAAGTCTGCCGTCTACTTCGTCTGTTTTGAGGATATATTTGATATCGTAGAGGATATGGTCTTCTTTACCTAATTTATGGATGGCTTTGGCTCCCATACTGGTAAATTCATTGTGTGAAACAGCCAGAATAATAGCATCGTACTGTCC
>JALVAL010000140.1 GCA_027011205.1 Gammaproteobacteria bacterium | reverse complement strand
ATATTACCTATAATAAGTTCTTTAAAAATTCACGTAAATTATTTGATGCCAGACAAAGAGATTTTAATGAAAATAAAATCTCTCAATACGATGATTTGATTAAAAAAGTGGCCAGAGAATATGGTTTCGACTGGCGTTTAATTGCAGCACAGGTCAATAAGGAAAGTCAGTTTAATCCTAAAGCAAAATCCTGGGCCGGAGCCAGAGGCCTTTTACAGGTTATGCCCAGAACCGCTAAAGAGGTCGGCATAAAAGATATGCATAAACCAGAAGACGGACTACGGGCCGGGGTAAAATATATGGCCTGGATACGCAAACAACTGCCTGATAATTTAACCCCTGACGTCAAAGTCTGGTTCACCCTGGCCGCTTATAATGCCGGATTGAGCCATCTTAAAGATGCCCGTATTCTAGCCCGACAACAGGGGCTCAATCCTGATCGCTGGTTTGGCCATGTAGAAAAAGCATTTTTACTCCTGTCTAAACCAAAATATCATAAAAAAGCCCGTTTCGGCTATGTGCGGGGAATAGAACCTGTGACCTATATAAAAAGAATTCAGATGCTGTATCAGTTATACAGTAAAAAATTCCCGAATGAGGAACACACTTGAATTCTACTGCAGTACAACTCAATTATAAAACAAGTGAAGGCTTTTCCTTTAGTCAGATTATTGCCTCAGCAACCCAGTATAAAAAAGAACTGATTTTTGCCCATGTTCTTGCAGTTATTGCCGCCCTGCTTTCGGTACCCATTCCGCTAATACTGCCCTTAATGGTCGATGAAGTGCTGCTCAATAAACCGGGCTCAGCCATAGCGGCTATGAATATCATACTGCCTTCATACTGGCATACTGCCAGTATATATATTATTACCGCATTACTGACATCAGTACTGCTCAGACTGTTTGCCGTAGCATTAAATGTCTGGCAAATGCGTATTTTTACTATTATTGCCAAATCAGTCACTCTCTCCATGCGAGAAAAACTGGCACGTTATCTAAAAAAAATTGCTATTAACGAATATGAAACCATTGGCAGCGGCGGCTTTGCTTCACATTTTGTCACCGATATTGAAGTGGTTGATCAATTTATCAGTGCTACCATCAGTAAATTTATTGTTGCTGTCCTCTCTATTATTGGTACTGCTATTGTATTATTCTGGATCAACTGGCAGCTGGCACTGGTGTTATTATTTTTTAATCCACTGGTTATTTACATTACTATTCTGATGGGCAAACGGGTAAAGAAACTAAAATTACGTGAAAATAACGCCATAGCCATTTTTCAGCAGGCACTGGTCGAAACACTGGATGCCATACATCAGATCCGTGCTGCCAATCGTGAAGAACACTATATTAAAACACTCATCAATAAAGCGGTTCAGGTAAAAAAATATTCTATCGCCTATTCCTGGAAAACCGATGCGGCCGGTCAGTTATCACATGTGGTTTTCCTATTTGGTTTTGATGTATTCCGTGCCATTAGTATGATTATGGTACTGACATCAGATCTGTCCATCGGCCTTATGTTTGCAGTATTTGGTTATCTCTGGTATATGATGGGTCCGGTGCAGGAAGTGTTAAATATTCAATACGCTTATTTTGGTGCCAAAGCATCATTAAACCGTCTCAATAAAATATTTGCATTGCAGCAGGAACCGGTTATCATCTGCAAAAAAAATCCCTTTAAAAACAGACAGACCGTCGCTATTCGTCTGGAAAATATCTGTTTTAAATACCCGGAAAAAGAACAAAGCATTAATACCAGTGAGGCTGATTCTCAATCACTCCCTGTACTGGAAGATGAAGTAAGTTCTGCAAATGACAAATATATTCTTAAAAATCTTTCTTTATCTATTAAAGCAGGTGAAAAGCTGGCTCTGGTTGGTTCCAGCGGTGGCGGCAAATCCACTTTAATACAAATTTTACTGGGCCTTTACCCTTATGATTCTGGAGACATTTTTATAGATGATATTTCCATTAATGATATTGGCTTTGAAACCATCCGTGAAAATACTGCTACGGTATTACAAAATCCGGTATTATTTAATGACAGCGTGCGTGCCAACCTTTCACTGGGTAAGGTTATTGATGATGCAAAACTATGGCAGGCACTTGAAATTGCCCAGCTTGACGGTACTATACATAAGTTGCCGGAACAATTAGGTGCACTGGTAGGACGTCAGGGTATTCGTCTTTCTGGCGGCCAGAGACAACGTCTGGCAATTGCCAGAATGATCTTAACAGACCCCAAGTTAATTATCCTGGATGAGGCCACCTCTGCACTGGATACCGAAACCGAAAATAAACTCCACCAGTCACTGGAGACCTATCTAAAGGATAAAACCACTCTGATTATTGCTCACCGTCTCAGTGCCGTAAAACAGGCTGACCGGATTGTAGTGATAGATAATGGTGAAATTATCGCTAATGGCACCCATCAGGATCTGGTGAATAGTAACGAACTGTATTTTAGATTGTATGGCATGCAGTAAATCCAGCACCTCGCCTTAAAAAATGAGGTGCTGGGTAAAACAGCCCCTGACGCATTGTATCTTAAGTGGCTCAATGTATGACGGATTGTGTAATAACTATAAGGGGCCTGGAAAGCAGGTGATTTAATTTTTCCCCGGTGCCCATTTTGTACGGTTCAGTCCATAAGTACTATGCTCACATTCTCCGTGCGCCTCTTTGAGGTAGCGAAGCTATTTATTTAATTGACGAATAGTGTCTAGAATAGCTTTATCATCCCAGTTTCTGCCGCCTATAGCCCGATAAACCAGCTTACCCTGCGGGGAGATAACATAGGTGGTCGGTAAGCCTCTAATCGGCCAGCTTTCGGTAATTTCTCCGGATTTGTCCAGTAATATGGTAAAGGTAACTGGAAAATCCCCTAAAAAGGTAAATACAGTGTCCTCATCTTCACCCACATTAATAGCCAGCATAATGATGTTTTCATTTTTTATCTGCTGCCAGGCTCGCTCCATTGAAGGCATTTCCTCCCGACAGGGTGGACACCAGCTGGCCCAGAAATTAATAATTACAGTTTTACCCTTATAATCAGACAGTTTATGCATTTTACCGTCCAGATCCTGCAGAGTAAAATCCAGACCATCGGGGATCTTTTCGACTGGGGTTAAATTATCATATGCATAAACTGTATTTGCAGCAATAAAGAATAGACAAAATAAACTTCTGTAAAATGCTCTCATCAATTGCAGGGTATTAAAAACTCGCATTTATATATATTGCTCCCTGGTTGTTCATTAATTACACATCATCCGGACAGCGGATGTTTTTTATTAAAATTGAATGCGGTTTATTACCGCGTAACCATTTAAGCTGTAAGTCGAATTGCTGACCGGGAGGTAAACCAAAACTGATCATACCCCAGTTGTAATCACCTCCCGGTTCAAAGG
>JALVAL010000139.1 GCA_027011205.1 Gammaproteobacteria bacterium | reverse complement strand
TAATAAAAAAATTCAATAAATAATAAAAATTATATTTAAAATAAGGTAGAATCAGCCTCTTTTCAAACAATAATGCTGATAAATGCAGATAGACCTTCATACTCATTCAACCGCATCTGATGGTCGTTTAGCACCTCAGGAATTAATAAAGCGAGCTTCAGAAGCCGGGGTTGAAGTCCTGGCTCTAACCGATCATGATGGGGTTGATGGTCTTATAGAAGCCAGAAAAGCGGCACAGGCTGCTGATATGCAGTTTGTTAATGGTATTGAATTATCTGTAAGCTGGAATAAACGAACCATCCATATTGTCGGATTAAATTTTCAGCCGGACTATGAACCATTGCAGAGAGGTATTGCCGGTCTGCAGGATTTTCGTGAACGTAGAGCACGAGAAATGGCACAAAAACTGGATAAGGCCGGGATCCCCGGAGCTTATGAAGGAGCACAGTCCTTTTCAGACGGCAATATGCTGGGGCGAATGCATTTTGCTAATTTTCTGGTTGCTAATGGTTATGCGAAAAATATTCGTCATGTATTCAAACATTATCTGGTGGCCAATAAGCCGGGACATGTCAGTGGTGACTGGGCCACTATGGAGGAGGCTGTCAGCTGGGTAACCGGGGCGGGCGGTATAGCCGTTATTGCACATCCGGCTCGTTATAAGCTGACCCGGACTAAATTACGTAAGTTGATAAAAGATTTTATGCAGGCGGGTGGTCAGGCTATCGAAGTGGTTTCCGGCAGTCATGACGTGAATGAGGTTAAAACCATGGCGGCGCATGCCGCTGATTTTGATTTATATGCTTCTGCCGGTTCAGATTTTCATGATCCGGATTTTCCCTGGATTAAACTGGGGAAGTTGCCGCCTTTGCCGCGTCAATGTAAACCGGTCTGGGATCTGTTTCTCTGAGAATGGTCATCAAAATTATATACAGGTAAGCCCAGCATCTCGCCTTAAAAGACGAGGCTTTTGGGAAATAGTTGTCACCTCTGCTATCATCGATTATAAGGACAAGAGCACAAGGTGCTGGGTAAACATATGCAGGAAACAATGGAACCGCTTAAATGAGTCAGTTTTTTCAAATACATGAGCAAAATCCTCAGCAACGTCTGGTTCATCAGGCTGTGGAAATTATTCGTCAGGGTGGAGTGGTTGTTTATCCAACGGACTCTGCCTATGCTATCGGCTGCCGTATCGGTGATAAACAGTCTATGGATAAAATTCGCACCATTCGCCAGCTGGACAAAAAACATAATTTTACTCTGGTGTGTCGGGATTTATCGGAAATCAGTACTTATGCTCAGATTGATAATACCCAGTATCGTCTGTTAAAAGCACACACCCCCGGCCCTTATACCTTTATCTTAAAAGCCACTCGTGAAGTCCCGAAACGTTTAATGCATGCCAAGCGAAAAACCATAGGTATTCGTATTCCGGATAATATTATTGCGCAGGCCTTACTGGAAGAATTAGGTGAGCCTTTAATGAGTTCCACTCTGATCCTGCCGGGTGAAGAACTGCCCATGACCGACCCATATGAAATACGTCAGGTACTGGAACATCAGCTGGATCTGATTATTGATGGTGGCTTCTGCGGCTTTGAAGCAACTACCGTAATTGATTTTGAAGAAGATGTGCCTTATGTGGTAAGAACAGGGTTGGGTGATACTTCTGCTTTTGAGTAAATATCCCGGGTAAATTTACCGTAACTGGTCAGGGTGGTTGTATTTACGGGGACGCTCTAGTATATCCATGTATCGCTTTACGAAAACATCCATGTTTTCATAAACCCCTAAAACACAACCACCCTGACCAGATACTCTGACTGTATTTTAAACGATACTGAAATCTTATGACTAACGACTTCTGACTTATAAAAATGGTATAATTACTCAATGGACGCAACTACAATACAGAAAATAACTATCTGGGTTCTGCCAGTGCTCTTTGCCGTAGCATTGCATGAAGCCGCTCATGCCTGGATGGCCGATAAAAAAGGCGATTCAACAGCACGTATGCTGGGGCGTCTGACTTTTAATCCACTGAAACATATTGATCCGGTGGGTACCATTCTGGTACCGGTTCTGATGATTGCCTTTACTGGATTTGCCTTTGGCTGGGCCAAGCCTGTGCCGATTGATGCCCGCAATCTGAAAAACCCCAAAAAAGATATGATGTGGGTGGCTGCAGCCGGTCCGGTCAGTAATTTTATTATGGCTGTATTGTGGGCCATTTTTTTAAATATTTCTGTTATGTTTTTTGATGGGCGTTCATCAGTCAGTATGTTTTTTCTGTTAATGCCCATTGCCGGTATTACTATTAATGTGATTTTAGGGGTATTAAATTTACTACCCATACCGCCTCTTGATGGGAGTCGAATTATGGCCGGTTTATTATCTCCACAGGCCGCTATGAAATACAGCAAGATTGAGCCTTATGGCTTTTTTATCATTATTGCATTAATGCTGACGGGGATCCTGTCTTATATCATTTTCCCGGTTATTGCCGTATTTTTAAAAGTTTTATCGATGATTTCCGGACTGGATATGGAAGTCTTCTATCGTCTATTAAGTGCTATTCAATAGTTTTCCAGGGGCTGTTGAGTTTTCAGATGTTGAATTGATTTTGAGATTGTTTAGTTCTGATAAGACATTTTTTACCTATTAATGCATTCCATTAGTAGTAAAAAAACACAGTCAGGGCAAAAATTGGCTAAAATCAGATGATTGATGAAAGATCAGCCCCTAATCTACACAGGAGTTTATTTTGGTCGTACCGATTCACCAGCAACGGGTTTTATCCGGCATGAGACCTACCGGGCAGCTGCATTTAGGACATTATCACGGGGTATTAAAAAACTGGATCAAGTTGCAGCATGAATACGACTGTCTGTTCTTTGCCGCAGACTGGCATGCACTGACCACTCATTATGCGGACACTGAAAATATTGAAGAAAGTACCTGGGAAATGGTTATCGACTGGCTGGCGGCGGGTGTTAATCCCGGTTCGGCAAAAATATTTATTCAGTCTCAGGTTCCAGAACACGCAGAGCTGCATCTGTTATTATCCATGATCACTCCTCTGGGCTGGCTGGAGCGAGTGCCTTCCTTTAAGGATCAGCAGCTTAAACTGAAAGAGAAAGATCTGGCTACTTATGGCTTTCTGGGTTATCCCTTACTGCAAAGTGCTGATATTCTTATTTATCGTGCCGGTTTAGTGCCTGTGGGTGAGGATCAGGTAGCTCATGTGGAATTGACCCGTGAAGTTGCTCGTCGTTTTAATCATATCTATGGAAAAGAGCCGGGTTTTGAGCAAAAGGCCGAAGCTTCGGTTAAGAAAATGGGTAAGAAACAGGCTAAACTTTATAATCAGTTGCGTAATCGTTTTCAGGAACAGGGAGACCATGAAGCTCTGCAAACCGCGCAGGCGTTA
>JALVAL010000138.1 GCA_027011205.1 Gammaproteobacteria bacterium | reverse complement strand
TCAAGCGGTTGTTAATCGTTTTGTTTTAACTCTAATTGCAGTTTCCTGATAACCAGAATCCGGTAATATAGTAATGATCCAGCTAACGCCAAACCAACCAATGATGCCAATTTACCAATGTCGTCAGGTATCCAGTCAAATAAATTATACTCTGCCGCAACACCTGTCACCGTTGTCGTGCCTGAAACGACCCAGCTAGTCGGCGCGGCTGTTGCTACGGTTTTTAGAATCTCGCTCATGCCTTGCTATTATCCGTAAAAAAAAACTATATCCAATTAGCAAAAGAGTGATTAACCCGATTACTGTGGTGATTATTCTTATTATTTCTAGCATCATGCGACCCGATTAGAATCTCTATAATCGCTATGCCATAAACAGCTATGAACGATAATTCATAGAATTTTTGATAAATATTTAACTCCCAAAACAGCGAACCAATTAGATTCAGGGATAGTGAAAACATGCTTAATAGTGCGAGTTTTACGCCTAATTCCGTAATTGGTCTTGATAGCATTATCCCGAATAGGATCAACACATCAAATATTGCTGCAATCAAATAATAGGTGTATCCAGTTTGATTACTGAACAATACGTCACAAAGTATAGTCAGCCCTGCAAAAATGGCAGCATCGTAAAACGAAAACTTATCCTGCCTGAAAATATAGGCGATTATCGAAGATACTGCCAAACCAGCTAAAAGGATCGTTACTATCATTTTTCTACTTTTTTCGGCGGTGGAGTACGGCCTCCTGCCTTTGGTGCAATCTGGCCGATTTCCAGCTTAGTCAGCAATTCGTCAACTTCGCTCTGAATGCGTCTCAGTCGTTTGATTATTTTTGATTTCTTCATTTTTTGTCTTTCCAGTTATTTGAATGATTGATCCCGAATGAGGCTGTAACAATACCGCCCCAAGCTGTGGTAAGAGGAAGAAACAGTTTAGTCATAGCCTGAGTTGCGAGTTTTGCGCCTTCTACGTCACCGATCCCGAATGATTGTAGGAAAATAAGGGCTGTAGTGGCTACCATGTAGAAAACATATAGCCGTGAGGCTACCCGGGAAAGGTCACGCCGCATCTTCCCGTTAGGATCAAGCGCTTTAATCATTACTGCTTTCGCCTCTGCTTCCTCTTTAGATGTCTCGATCCATTCAGAAGCCACGTTTTCGAGTGATTTAACAACACCACCAGTTAGAAAATCAAAGAAAGCCATAATTAGTCCTCTAATTGAATATGGGGCATATCTGAAAACCCTTTAAACAAGCCGCCCCACTTTATTTTAATTCCTAACTCATTGGCGGCATGGTAGAAAGCACAGGCTATCTCTGCTAGATATTCAGGCTTCCATGTGGCGCGCCCGTTAACGTATGCGTAAAAATCAAGTGCTAGTCCATCTTGATGTTTACTGCGATTATTGTAGCCGTCTGCTTTTGATTTGCCTGCTTTGTACAGTTCATTCTGTTGTTCGTCCGTCCTAACTCCACCAGTTGACGGATGACCAAAGTCAATTTTTGTTATCTGAATTGCGCGGTCAGAAATATCTATAAGCCGTTTATCGACTCCATCTCTGTTGCGTTTTGATCGTTCAGATAGTGAAAACATGACTTTTCTGCGTTAATTTACGCCATTTTACCGCATTTTATGCTTGTTCGCTAATATACGATTTTCTTCTATTGCTTATAGTTTTAAGTTCTTTCACAAGTTTAACCTGATATCGCATAATTCAACTATCAACTAACAAACGAGGAGAAAAATGAAAGTGATTAAATTGAAAAACCAGCACGGCGACCAGCCTAGCCTGCTAGTAACTGGCGGCAAGCTGAGAGTTGTCGGTACGCTACATCTTGGCGATACTATCCAGATTGCTGATAAAACTAGCATGATGGTCTTAATTGACTACCTCGAAAAAGAAGTGCGGAGGGTTACAGAATGAACATTATTATGGATGGAAACACTTATAAAGTGTTTAACGTAGGTAAACCTGCTAACAGCTTTGTCCCGATGTGTATCGGCCTCGATGCGCCTACTATCTCGGTTATGATCCCTTCTGAATGGTGGTACAGCAAATCCACAAAGAACGTGTTTACACAAGGCCACAAGTTCCAGAAAGAGGTGCGCCATGACTGAGCAGACTTTCTATGTCGGCGTAGTGGTCAGCAATATTAAACGGCTGATTAAGGAGTACCCGAACAACCTATTAACATATTTAACGCTGCTTGAGCGAAATCTGAGTGAGTTTGAGAAAGCTCAGGTTAAAAAGGCTTTGCAGGAACTTAACCAACAATAAACCTTATGAATTAGCCCGCCTTTCCTTTATGGTCTAGCGGGTTTTCTTTTGCCTTAATCTTCCCTTTGTAATATTCGATTATCTCCAACAAATCGGCACAATCCAGCTTCTGTGTTGGTGTTTTGCTTTCAAGATGCTCTACATGCTGAAGCCCGATCCGGTTAATCAGTTCCTTTCGATACTCGGTTAAATTCCCAGATTTAAACAGATTGCATTGTGGGCATTGCGCTGCAAGATTGTACTCATTGAACCTATGTTCTGGGCTGCTTGACGTTGGCCTGTAATGTCCTGCATGGAACTTGGCGTCTGTTGTTCCACATGAAACACACGACTTGCCTTCATCACGCAATCTTACCCATTTATTACAGTAGAATTGTGCTCTTTTAACAAGATATGCTCTATCATTGAGCTTAGTCGCACGCTTCTTTTCTACCTGTTTCGCCTTCCGCTTCTTCTTCGCTTTCTCCAAAGCATAAGCAGGCGCACAGTCCAAACACACAGGAACCATAGAGCTGAACTGCCGGAACTTCGACTTGCAGAGTCTACAGGTTTTCAGCTTTTGCATTTCTGTCTAAATAGATGTTATGTGTTAATCACAAGGCATTTCTGCAATTTGTTTGTCGGTCATGTCTATTCGTCTAAAATAAAGTTGCATTCGTTCATCATTATCTAGCTGATCGTCGACAACAATTAAATGTTCAGTTTTTTCTGGTACGGGAACCCATGCCTCAACACCTTCCTCGTAATAAAACAGGTAGGGGTTCTTTTCTGTGGCGTATTTTTCGCAGGCTATGTGGTGGTGTTTTCCCCAGCTATCGTCGCCGTAGCCGGCCATGTTTTTGCAGTTGCACATATCTACCTCTAAAGTAAAAAATTACGCATAACAATACGCGCAAGTCGCTACCGCTCGGACTCGCTGCGCTCGCCGCTTCGCTCTTGTCGTTATGGCGATTCGCGTAGCTTGTACAAAAACGAATCCACCATCTCTTTTTCCTCATCGGTCAAGTAATACAGCCTTCCGCGCCTGCCAAGTTTCTTTTGTTCTTTTCTAAATTTCGCTTGACGGCAAGCACCATCTTTGGTGCTTGCCGTCTTTCGCTTAGTCATAACCAACGCGCTCAACCATTTCCGGCCCAAAGGCAGTAACCAAACTATTCCGCTGTGCGCGGAGGCGGTTACGCTTGCCTGCATAATGCGTACCACGGAGGGCGCGGTCATACTTGCGAACAGCGATAACCGCATCATTGGAGTGCATGGTATTGGCCCCAGCATCAAACTCACCTATACCTTCCTCATAGGCGTATGCGCAATCACGCTCATCAAACCAAACGTCAGCAAACATATTGTCAAAATCTTGTTCAAACATTTCCTTACCCCCTTTTGCGTGTTTATCACTGTTATTAGTAATAATACACTGCGTTACTAATAACTCAAGAGATAATTTCAAAAAACAACATAACAAGCGCGTACACACGGATTTTCATTCCGCTGCGCTCCATGAAATCCGGTGACACTTGATCGTTATTTAGCATTAATATCGACCATCCGCTTCCCACACGTCTCGCAATAGTCTTGATTGTCTGTCGGATTAAACACCGGCCAGTGTACGCCTGTTTCCTCGCATTCAGCCTTTGCCTTGATAAACATATCGCAC
Source organism: Gammaproteobacteria bacterium (assembly GCA_027011205.1). GTDB lineage: Bacteria > Pseudomonadota > Gammaproteobacteria > GRL18 > GRL18 > JANELJ01. The sequence goes on along the minus strand of JALVAL010000138.1, from coordinate 30,592 downwards.
TGACATTCCGGCCGAAAGAAATCAGACCATGCCTGCCATAAGCTATGCTTTGCACTTACCCGATAGCAAGTCTCGCGTCTTGGGCATAGCCGAGAGCTGCACATTGTTATATCAGCCATTGCTAGATACCTCGTTAAAGTTCTCGATTGCAGATATTAAATTTATTTTGCTTATATCTGCTTCTTTATCAGCTTTGTCGTAATCTTCTTGGCTGTATTTATAGATATCGTAAAGAACATCATCAATGTATGCTATAGCGCCAATATATCTGCCAGCAGCTTCGGCCAGTGCAATTCCTGCTTGTTTTAATTTTCTCATTTGTTCCTCACAAAAGTAATTTTAAAACCATGTATCCGTAACGCTTTCATAACTTGCATCCATTGAACTTCTGGCAAGTTAATTCTATGATCAATATATAAATCTCCTATTTCATCCGCCATTTTATTACCAGAAAGCATATCTTGAGAGCTGGTTTTGTGATCAGAAAAATGGTTGTCACACTTTTTTAGTTTACCGTTTATTTTAACTGTTATTTTGTTCATACCACTTACCTTTAATTATCTTTTTGTCTAATCTACCGCAGGAAGTGCAACGCTCTCTGATTATCAATTATCGCCAATCTATAGAATCCCGATTTGACTTCCCTAAATTACAATCCTCGCATAAAAGCTGGAGATTGCTTTCTTCTAATTCTAACTCAGGATACTTGCTCCTAGGTTTAATATGATCTACATGAATAACAATATTATGCTCACGTTTTGACCTCCCGCATAAACAACAGCACCCATCAAATTTCTTTAAAACTTGGTACCGTAATTTCCGCCATTGCGAAGACCTGTAAAATTCACTAGATGGCTTAACATATCCTTTCTTTTTGCTTAACACTATTTTATGTGTTTTGCTTAATGCGCGGTAAATCTCAATCAATACTTTGCTAGATTTACGCTTTGTTTTTGATTCATGGATAACCCCTTTACATATAAGCTGCTGGATCATTGCTGCGTTGGATACATTAGGCTTCAAATCCAGATAAGCTGTGAAATACCTTCTAGCAAGCATCAATTTTCTATTCATACAATTCTCCAGACAATACTAATCACTTGAAGGGTTTGGTGATCTAAACCCAATCCTGCATATTCAATGCAACTGGTTATCTAACTCTATTTATCAGGACACAGTTTACACCGTCTTGCCGGACGTTCTCGCTACTAAGCGACCGATTATTTTTTAATCTGCTTTGTTTGCAGTGCTGCTTGAGTTCTGGTCAGCAGTCAATTAACACCAAATCACCATTACGCCTGTTTATCCCCATTGCCTATTGTTGCGACAATGTGACCGCCCCTTCTTATCCACATAACCTGGGCTATGTTTTGCCGGTTTGCTTTCGCTAGACGGCTGGCGGTAGAGTGAGATAATCGGAAAGTGTTAACAAAAGTAACAAATTAAAGCAGCAACTATAAGAAAACTTGATTTTTCTGGAGGGATTGATAAGATTTAACTTATGAATCGGTTCCGTTAAAACCTGATTTTGTAGGAGCTGCTAACTCCGACCCTTGAATAATACCCCGACTAGGTTTTTCGATCAAGTCGGGGTTTATTTTTTATGCGGTATGTTTATGTGTCACTCTCAATACACAGCCCACGATGTTCAAAGTGTTCTTGAATAAATCTGCATAACTCATTCATGCTCCTGAAAACTTTAATACTCTTGTCAGAGATTAGTTCACCGTTACTATTACCGTAAATTTTTGTAACAATAAACCCATTATCCACTGGTCGGATGCTGATCGGTTCATTTTCATTCATATATCACCTATTTTATAAAACGTCCTGCACTTGCAAGACTTGCACATTTTAATCTTTCTGCTTAACTCTACAGAAAGCCCTTTCATCTTTGCACCTGGTCGAAGTTCTGATATATCCATAACCTGTAGGCAGCGATAGCAGATATATTTCATTCTATTCCATGCTGTCGTAAATTTGATTTAGTTCTTTTATCAGTTTGCCAAATTCTTCTTTAGTTAAATCGACGCTAAAATATTGGTCACATTGCTCCATTAAATTAACAGTCTTTTTATCGACAGAAACATCTAGCTCAAGAACACGACCATTATAATAATTTAATCGTTCTAATATGCTCACTTCTTCACCTCGTTAACATCTGGAAGCGGCAACCAGCCCAATAGCTCGCTATCTTCCGCATACTCGTTTTCAAAATATGGGTCTTCCTGCCTATCCACTATGTTTAACTGAGCCATAGCATAAACCCATCTATGCTCGTATTCGTTCCAGCAGGCGGTAATAGGCCACGGCCATCCTAAGTTGGCAAAGACCAGATGGCCGTTTCTAGGCGCTGTTTCTGGTTTGTTCCATTTTGGCATTTTATATCCTAGATAGGTAGTTTCTGTCTATTTCACTATTTTGTGATTCGGTATAACCAGATGTTATGTGTAATAAAATTTTTCATACAGTTCACCATCAAAAATTCTGTTTAATACTCTATTGAGTTCTTCAAGGCCATGCTTTTCTGTGATTTCGTCACTTTCTGACTCTTCTCCATCAATAAAAACGAAAACTTCATTATCTGCTAACCGGCGAGCTTGTTTGTCAAGCATTTCTATATTCAGATTTCCAAAATCAATCTCTTTTTCTGGTTTCATTGATATGTCATTGCGTCCAGCTAACTCAGAAACTAAGCCAATAAAATTAGTCATTTCCTAATCTCCAAAAATATACACATAACAATACGCGCAAGTCGCTATCGCTCGGACTCGCTGCGCTCGCCGCTTCGCTCTGGTCGTTATAACGAAATCAGATTGCATATTTTCTGTAATCTGTTTCACCTGTTTCAATGTGTTCAAGGTTACCTTGCCTGTTTGTTTTAAATTTTCCCTTCGGTAAAAACGTTCGCTTAAACTCTCCATGCCACCTCCCAAACCATGTGCTCGTACCGTCACGATAAATTCTTGGCGCGCAAACACTACAAAGTTTTTTCCCTTTTAAATCTTCTAAGCCCGTCCAGTCGAAAAGTCGTTCCATTCCGCCTGTACAGCCTTGAGATGATGTGGCTGTATTCTCTACACATCCACAGATTTCACACTGAAATAAACTCATAGTTTCTCCAAATTAAAATCGTTATAACAATACGTACCAGCAGAGCGCTAAAACCGCGCTCGCTGTGCTGGGTCGTTATAACTACTACTACCGTAAATCTGGCAGCATCTTCGGCATTTCGCCCTGGTCATACGCTGCGGCGATCTGCGGCAGCATGAATTGGCTTACTGTATCACCGTTCGGTAGCACGATGTTTGCCATAAATTCATCTTCAAATATTGCAATACCAGCTTCAACAGCTTCCAGTTTTGCTTTAATAACAAGACTCAGTGCTCGCCATTTTTGGCGGCAGGCTTGCTCCCATTCGTTGTATGCGGCGTTCTGCTTTCGTACCTTGCCAGTTGGTGTATGGGTAAACCGGCAATCTTCTTTGTCTGGAATTGGCAGCAAGAAACGAATCTGTCTTCCGGCCATACGAAAACCCACCACAGCTTTATCCGCATCCCAGCCATACATAAACTGGTCGGCATTGTATCTCTGCAAAGTTCGTTCAATTTCAGCCCTACTTTTTTCTGTGCTTACACTTGTATTTTCTGCATATCCCATAATTCTTACCAAACGTAGTTATAACAATTCGCTCGTTCTGACCACCACTACGCTGCGCTTCGTGTCGTCAGCACAGCTCTGGCGTTATATTACTTACGGCTACTACTTGAGCCACCCCTGACTAACAGTAGTAGAATAAAAGCAACCCAGTAATTCCACATATTGTGCTCTATATAAAATGATAATCCGCCAGCCTCTGCAAGGCTGTTGATCACCCATAAAACTAGAATAGGCCCAATTAAAAACAGAGCGATTATTAGTACGGAAATCGCAACACCACCAAAAACAACAGTAAGAATATCTTTCATTTTGTACTCCTCGTAAAATATCGTAATATAATAATGCGTTCTAAAACGGAGCGCTAAACCAGCGTGCTCCGTAGCTCAATATCTATGCGCCCGTTAAACTCTGTCAGTTAGCAAGATTCATCTCTGCAAACCGAGCAGTAAGGCTGCCCGTTTTTGTCTCTGCGGGCAGTGTACACATAGCAATCATCAACCCGGCACGGTTTTAGTGGACGAATCAAGCATAGTATTTTCTTGGCTAATTCTTTCATATTTGCTCTCTCCTAAGTTAGACGCTCTGCCCGGTAAACCTAGTTACCGCCTCTGATTCGGTCAAGCTCGTCGCCAGCATTACCTGTCACAGTCAAATTGCCCATCCTGCCGCATTTTTCGCTATCCCCGCCTAACGGGAGTCCCGGTTCTATTCGGGCGCGTATCGCTACTTGTGCATCCAATGGGTTTCGCGTCTTGTTTCCCTCAGCTCAGCTCTGTTGCCGGTGTTGCCATCTTCGGTGTCCGCAGCGGCAGAGCGTCTAAATTAAAATCTTGCTAACAAGTCGCGCTACTGGAAATTTTATTCCGCTTCGCTCCATAAATTTCAAGTACGCTCAATCGTTATCTATTACTAGGCCAGTTACGGCTAACTCCAAACCGCTGACCTACAGCAGCATTAAACGTATCGTAGACTTCCTGCATCTCTACAGTTGATAGCTCAGTCGTTGACTTCTTTTCAGGGTATAAAGACTGCATAACTGGCGTGAACATATACTCGTGCATGTTCTCAGCAGTAAACCGCACAGGAAGTCGTACAGACGTTTTAAAGTCGATACCGGCATCATTCAGATCATCCGCTAAAGAGCGCAGATACTTCCAGTATGCTCGGTTTTGTTTTGGGGTGCGAGAAGGCATTAAAAAGCCCCTCCTAAAATCGGGAGGGGAATACAGGGGATATCCTGTGAGGAGGTGACTTGGAAAACCGGATGCCGGCCTCGAAGTTGGTTTATGTTAACGCGCATTATCTCTAACCTCAAATATTTTTATATAATTTTTCGTTTCTATGTCTTGCATTATATCATTTTGGTGGTATACTTCAAGCCATAAATTAAATAAAAGAGGTGACAAAATGTATAACGCAACAAAAGACCCTGACAGTGGATATAGCAAGGAAGCAGAGCTAGAGGAAGAATATCTGAACAGTATGGTGGATGATATTCTGACAGCTACTGCTAATGGCGAAGAATATAAAGGGTATAAATGGGACGATGTTCTTGGATACCTATCCGACGAAGGTGTTGCTGCATGGGAAGAATACACCCGTCAGGCTTTCAATGGCGCTATCTACTCCGAAGCGGCCAGCAAATTCGATCTCGCATTGAGTGATGCTGCACGAGAGATTGCAGAAAAGATTCTTAAATCGGAGGTTGAAAAATGATCTACCATACTTACGACTTCTATCAAGATTTTGAAGTGTTTGGCCAGTCTTTCGATGCTCAAATTACCGTTGAATATTATATGGATGGCGATGATGTTGAGATGGAAGCGGTGTGGTTATATATGGACGGCAATCTAGCATACAAAGGCTATAGAAGCCTACCAGGACGGGTAAGGGATTGGCTGGTTAAGCGCAGCCAGTTAGAGACGTTACGCCATGAGTTCGGCAAGCATATTGAATCGTTTAAAGACAGCTAACGCCCGAATTAAAAAGGCGTAACGCAGTGAAGCTCTTTAATTTACAGGGTAAAAGAAATGATAACGAAATATAAAGTTAATACTATTAACTTAAATGAAATAAAAATGGTAGAAGTTGAAAGGGAAACAGAAAAAACAGTTTATTTTAAAAACAAAATAGCTGAAAGAAAAGAAACAAACTGGCAATGGTATTTTGATATTTTTGAAGATGCGAGAATGAAGCTCGTAGAATTGCTTACAAAGAAACTTGACAATAATAAAAAAGCAATAGAGGTGGCTGAAAAAAATATTCGGAATGTTAGCAATATGCTTGAAATCGTGAGGAACTTAAAAGAAACTGATTTACAAAGCTAACAGTGGTATCTACAGATTCTATGTTAAACGAGATATAAAGAATGTGTAACTTCGGACTAAGTGAAAAAGAAGCTATAGCGCACCTTAAATATTATAAGAAGAATTGTAAGCAGGAAGAAATGATGATACCTGAGACAAGGCAAGAAAAAGGCTTCGGCGATTTCGTGATAGACAAGATCGACGGGTTTATCAATGTTTTAATAGATATGTTTAAGGCGTAGGAACAATGAGCAGACCCGACAGATGGAGAATAGTAAAGCTGCCAGCTATGGTTATCATCGACGATGATTACCTTGAGTTTACAGCAGCTTATAATCGAATGGTGGAGATCAGCAAGAACAACCACCAGTGCAAACTAAAAGTAGAAGCGTATCGACGCGATAGACGAGGTGAGAAGTGAGCAAGATGGGCGAGTGGTACTTAGAGAATGTACCGGAAACAGACGAAGCGTTACCAGAACCAGAGTATAGTGAGGAAGAAGATGGATATCAAGAATCTAACTAAACCGCTTACAATCGACCAAATAGACTTCCGCATTCAGTCTATCAATAACGGCGGGTATGCGACTATCCTTGCGTACAAGGATGCCAGGGTTGACATTAATCGGCTTAATGATATTTGCGGTCAACTTGGATGGAAGCGTGAGCATTCGAGGGATAACCACAATTGCACAGTTTCTATCTGGAACGAAGATAGAAAGCATTGGGTTTCTAAGGAGGATACAGGTACAGAGTCAATGGCTGAAGCTCAGAAAGGTCTAGCATCCGATTCATTCAAGAGAGCCTGTTTTAACTGGGGGATCGGTCTTGAGCTTTACGATTACCCGCGAATCTCTGTTAAATTGTTCAAAAATGAGTATCAAGAGCGTAATGGCAAGTTTCATCAATCATGGGAATTGCGTCTTGATTTGTGGCGCTGGGAATCATCTTTTAAAGACGGCTTACTAGATAGTCTTAAGGCAACTGATTATAACGGACGTGTTCGGTTTCAGTGGAATAGAGTACCAATTCTTATTGGTGAGACTTCTGGTGAGTTGCTTGATGTTAAAAAGATTCAAAAAGCCAACGCTTATTTCAGAAGTCTTATTGATTCTGATTCAGAAGATTATGATAAGTACCATGAGGCGTATAAGCGGTTGTCAAACGATGAATATATTGCTGTGATTAATATGTTTGGCTCGGATATTCCAGTAGGTGCTAAAAGGCAATACAAGAATATTCTGGCAGATATTTTAAGTAAGAAATGATCAACCGGGATGATAGAGTAGTTGCTAAAGTGCCGGAGATTGTTGAGAGTATTTTGAATGTATAACGACCGAGCACAACAGCGAGCGCGGTTTTAGCGCTCCGCTGGTGCGTATTGTTAGCTAGAATTTAAACGAGATAGGTGATTTTAATGAAAATGCAAGAAAAAATAGATATAGCAATTCGATACATGAATGGTGTTTCTCAGCGGGAGGGTAGAGATTGGATTTCACCAACCGAGATTGGACGGGTAATAAATGGTGGTCACAGCTCAGTTGGCTCTCCGGTATGCAAAGAAATGGTTAAACAGAAATTAGTAACCAGAAATAAAAAAGGCCACTATAAGATATTTAGACCTTTTGGGGATATTACTAGCTAACGACCGAATTTACAGGCAAGTGGAGCGCAGCGGAACGCTGTCCTGTGAAATGACTTGTTAGCCGCTGCAATTAAAGTAAAGGTATAATTATGATTGAACAAATTAGCAACGAAGCAATAAGAAGAGAAAAACACATCGAAATACATGATGCCATTCAACAAATTGGCACTATTTCACAACAACTCGATGATCTAATACACAGAATCGAAGGGCCGTCACCAACAGATCATGAATTCGCAAAAGAAAAAGAGTCGCTTCCTACTCTTAGAGACATCCTAGATGGCGGTGCCGGAGCTATTATGGAAAAAACGGAAGACGCCCGTAAGCGTATTTCACGGCTTAATGAATTATTATTTTGAATTTCTTTTCGCCGCACAGGTTTTAGCTATGTGCGGCTAACATCCGACTAGGCCGAATCTTTAAATCAAGAATTAGACAGAAACATGGCAGACAAACAAGGAAATTGCTTAAACTGCGACAAGCCGATAGTTCGGAAAGTATTTCCATCTGGCGGCAAAGAAAGCTCGATTATTTACAAAAACCGCAAGTTCTGCGATAACGCTTGCAGGCAGGCATATCTGGATGCAGAAGCCGAAAGAAACTTTGTTTATAAAGACTGCCCAGAATGCGGAAAGAGAATTGAGCGCCAGCGTAAAGACAATGGACGGCTTGAGACTCAGTTTGTCTATGATCGTCGGGTAAGTTGTGTTGATCCTCATTGCATGAAGATGCGCAGGCATTATTCTAAGTCACGGCCTAAGCTGGTAGAGGTGAAGCTGTCGCCGATTGATGTTTGGATAGGACGGAAGATGGTATGATCGACAGTTTCCTTGATCGGCTGGAAAAAGTTAAACAGTTACATAACGGGAAGTACATGGCTAGATGCCCAGCCCATGAAGATGGACGACCTTCGCTAATGATTTCTGCCAACCAGGTTAAGATTAGTTTACATTGCTTTGCTGGCTGCTCTATTGATGACATTTGTTTGTCAGTTGGGATGCAGGTTAAAGACCTGTACTTTGATAATCAGTCAGAGTTCGACAAAGACAAATGGAGACTGGAAAAGCTATCAGTCGAGGCAAAGGAAGTGCATGGGATTATTATGATGTACGAGCAGGCAGGCAAGTTGACGGATAAAGAACAAGATAAATTATTGCAGCACAGAAAAAGATTTTATTACCTTCAAAAACAGATTAGGAGTTTAATGTAAATGAAAGGCGTTAATAAGGCCATTATTGTCGGAACATTAGGGCAAGACCCTGACGTTAAATATTCATCGAGTGGATCAGCTATTTGCACAGTCTCTATAGCGACCAGTGAATCATGGAAAGACAAGAATACTGGAGAAAAGGTAGAGAAAACTGAATGGCATCGTGTCGTTATGTTCGGAAAGTTAGGCGAGATTGCTGCTCAGTATTTGAAGAAAGGACAGCAAGCTTACTTCGAGGGAAAGATTCAGACAAACAAATATCAAGGCCAAGACGGACAGGATCGTTATTCAACTCAGATTGTTGCACATGAAATGCAAATGCTCGGTAGTAGCCAGTCAAACAACGGTCAAACAAATCAGCAGCAAGAACCTGTGCCAGCTCAAAACCAGAATGATGCGCCACCTGCTAATGAAGGATTCGACAAACTACCATTTTAATGAACCTAACAGACGCCATAAACAAGCTTCCACAGCGTGAAGATAGAGAATTTATCTATGACCAGCTTAATCGCTTTAACCCATCAGATCATAGCAAGATATTTAAAGGCTATATTGATCAATGGCGAGTTGGGAAAGAGTCTGAGCCGGTCGAGCAGAAGAAAACTAATGCTGGACGAAGGATGGCTAATTTGTGGTTATTGAAATTATAACGACCATTATTCAGCGGGCGCGGTTTTTGCGCTCCGTTGAAATTGATTGTTATGTGTTTGAAATCACTACTCGACAATTTATAGGTGAAATATGTTACATGAATGCCCATTAAATGATAAAGAATTCGAATATCGATGCTCTAATTGCATTTGCGAAAGGCGTGATCCAATACACACAGATCACCAATTGCTACATCCTGCAACAGTCGGAGAATTGCGAAATTTCCTGGAGGTATTTGATGACGACTGCGAATTGATGGCTATGAACTGGGGCGCATTCCGTTACGTTCTGGATGATAATGGTAACGGCAAAGTGCAATACACATAACATCTAACTAGACAGAATCTTTAGATGGTGAATTAGACAGAAACAATCCAAACAAGGAATAACAATGATTACACCAGAAGAACTAAAAGGCTTGATGCGGTTAGCAAACTACAGCTATCCGATGACCGTTAAGGCATCCGGCGTGCCTATTAGCTGGTTTATGAAAATGCTGCAAGGTAAGTATCATAACCCTGATCCAGCTCGAATGATGAAGGTTCGGGATATGCTACATGAGGTTATCCGAGTACACAAGAAATATAGAGGTGATAAATGAAACAACCAACAGACATCGACGAAGATCAAATCGAACTGTTTGAAGATGCAAAACTTGAACGCTGGGAATGGTTTGCACGTTCAGCGCTAATCCTTGTTCCAGTCTGCGTGATGATCTACTTGCTAGGTCTTGGCATCAGCTATATTTTTGGATGATGCACCCGTGGAGACAGTACGAAAAGACGAAGGCGAGGAAGAACCGCAAGCATCGAAAACGGTAACAGTGCTTTTACTGATCGCTGTAAGTTTGTTATTCTCTATGGTTCGGATACAAATTGACATAGGTCATAAGGTTGATGTGATGGAATCCACACCGTTTCAGCCTGATTATGTTAGTGAGTGTTTGGACTATTTGGTTTAATGATTAGAGCGCAGCGAGTCCGAGCGATAGCGCCTTGCGCGTATTGTTAGGTTTACTTTAATAATTATAGGAGAATGAAATGGGTTACAGACACCAAGTAATAAGCGACACAATGGTAATGAAGAAAGATGAATTGCCTAAATGGTTTACAGATAAATATGATGGGTTAATTGATTTCGATAGAGATTACTGGGCTAGTTATACAGAGTTAAAAAGATATTCAGCACTTGAGGATTTTAATAAAGACATACAAAAGGTGCTAATTGAAGATGGTAAAAAAGATTCTGTAAGACTTATTTATTTTGCAGATGAATCGGAAGAATCATCACCTGATGTAATACATACGCATATCACTACTGAATTCATAAAAGAGATAACACCTGATTGTTGGTGTGATAATTGGCGTGATTAGTAATCTAACAACTAGATAGCCAGCTCCGTCTGGTTCATCGACCTGTTATATCTGGTAGCGAAATCTGTTTCATTACCAAAAATGGTTGGGTAGCTTAACTGGTAGAGCAGCGGGTTTATAACCCGTAACGACAGATAATCGGCTGATGCGAGTTCGAGTCTCGCCCCAACTACCATATAGTTAGAGGTGACTATGTTCGATGATAAAATAATAATAAAGCCGGTTGATTTAAAACCATTACCGGCAGATTTAAAGTTAAGGGATGTTCAGATAAAACTGTTCGATAATATGATTAAATCGTATCGAGCAGGATATCGTCGGCAAATGTGCATGTCACCAACTGGTTCAGGGAAATCTGTTTGGGCAGCCACTTTATTCCACCGGATACTCAGCAAAAACAACAAAGCCAGGTTGATGTTTGTTGTCCCTCGCAATACTCTGATAAACCAGATTCTCAAAGACTTCAACTACATCCTGCAAACTGACGTCGGGATTATTCAAGGAAATGACGAACGCTTTAATCTCAGTTATGCAGTACAGATAGCGACCATCCAAACACTCGGTAATAGACTTCGAGACTACCCAGATTTATTTAAAGACTTCGATTGTGTGGTTGTTGACGAGGCTCACCTTCGGTTCAAAGCAGTAGAGAATATTGATACTAAGTGGCTTGTCGGTCTTTCTGCTACACCGATGAGTAAAGGACTAGCAAACGTATATGATGACCTTGTAAGGACTACACCGGCCTACAAACTAGCACAGCAGGGAGTTATAACTCCGATGCGGGTTCTAGCGGCAAGGAAGCAAATAGACCATTCAAAACTGAAAGTTCTAACGACTGGTGAGTACAGTACCAGAGACGAAGATAAGCAGGTTGAGTCACTAACCGGCGATGTTCTAACCGAGTACGAAAACAATCCAGATATGGAAGGCCGACCGTTTCTTGGATTCGCTAAATCAATCAAGTCTTGTGTTCACCTTGCAGAGCTGTTTCAAAACGCTGGACATAATGTAGGCTATGTCCACAGCAAAATGAGCCATGATGATTGCGAGGCGGTGCTTAAATCATTAAAGGATGGTTTGTTAATCGGTGTTTTCTCAGTCATTAAATTAATAGAGGGCTTTGACTATCCAGAAGCGTCAGCAATCCTTTTATGCACAGCGTTCGCACCGGACAAGGATGGACACCCGTCGGCACTTGGAAGGTGGATACAGTTACACGGCAGGGCAAGGCGTAGTGATCCAAATAACCCAGACAAAGTAGCAATTATCCACGACCACGGCGGCAACTGGGAGCGGTACTCGCATCCAGACGTTTACGAAGCTGAGTTCACCGAGCTATGTGATGGCAAAAAGAAAGAGCGTGACGATAAGCCAAAAGCAAGCGATGTGAAGCAGTCAGAATGCCCTGAGTGTCATCACTTCTTTACTGGCGGACAGTGTAATTATTGCGGATATAAGCCGGAGAAATATACTCAATTCGTTAACGGACAGGTTATGAGATTTGAGCATGGGAAGATGGTCGAGATTGTTAACAATAAATCAACTAAGCATAAAAAGAAAAAACCTGACAAGCAAGAAATGTACTCCGGTTTATTGCATGAGATTATGGAATTGAATCAGCGCAGAATGAAACAGGGCAAGATGCCTGTAAACACTAAAGGGATGGCGGCGCACAAATTCCGTGAAGTGTTCGGTGTATTTCCAAAAGGCTTACAACAAGTATCAAGATACAGTGAACAAGCGCATAACTATATGGTTCACTCATTCATCAGATACCGAAACAGAAGCAAGTCAATGCAGTCTTAGACTTGATATGTCCATGTTCCTTGTGAATATGCAACATCCCATATTCCATCCTCGATGCAATATATCTTCAACGTATCGCCACTAGAACCTGACGAACGGATGTATTTATCAGCAGCAGAAGCTAATCTAAATCTCTCACCTGTTGCCGGGTCTAACTCAAGCCAGTAGGACTCAGACACAATAAAAGTGTACTCCATGTTCTTCAATGCGCTAGGCAGGGTCAGTGATCCGTTTGCAGTTGCGTTCTCTGTGGTGATAATACCACCACTCATAGCCTTGTTAAGTGTTGCTATCTCTCTCGATCCACTTAGCCATAGGTCATACAAAGGCGACTCATTATCAAGAGTATACCTGGCATAGTTGCCAGCAGTGTTAGCAGGCGTCAGTATAAAATCTGTTCTCAACACTCCACCTGATGCGCCGTTAGCGTGCCAGTTATTACTGCCTAACCTCAACACTTGTCCTTTAGCACTAAATGCCTTTAAGCTGATAGCAGCCTTTGTGCCATAAGCATCGCCGCCTTGCGTCGCAGACGTTCCGAAAGTGTTGCCTTCAACAACCCACCCAGCGAATAAATCCTCTGTTTCAGTCTGCCCAGCACTATCGAGATCAATATTGATAAACGCATCAAAAGCCGTAGTGGATGATTTCCCCCAGAATTTATTATTAGTGATAACCATTCCAGAGCCGAAAGCACTTGCGCCACCATTGGTAACAGGTTTAATTGTAATTCCATGAAACTCAGCCGTGCCAGTCGTCAATGCCCCGTGTCCTTCGATATGATTGTTATCAAGAACGATGCCGCGAACATCCTCTAAAGTAATTGGATGTGACGAGTTTTCAAACTGTGAATTTATAATCCGATGATACCCTGGCGCATCATTCGGTCCTGAGCAATACAGCAATGTGTGTTTATTAGCATCACCTGGGCCGATGAAATAAGAATCGTCAATAGTAATGTAATTGCAGCTATCGCCAAGTTTTAATGCGTAGCCATCAGCCGCTGTTCTGTCTGGATCGCGGAATATGACGTGAGTTAAAGAACCATCATAAACCTTAGTTTCCATCAACATTGCATTATGGCAATTCTGAAAATAGACGTTCTCTACCTGTGGGGTTTGGCAATAATTGATTTCAAAAGCTGGTGATGTAGAGCTACCGTTACCGTCGATCATCAAGTTAGATACATGCGGGTATCTCATATCACCGGAAGATGACTCACCACGAACTCTAAGCACCTGCGACAGTGCAGAATTACGTTTAAGCACAGTATTAATACCGTCACCGTAGATAACAAGATTCTGCCATTGAGAAGCGTTTAAGCCTTGAAAATCAAAGTTTCCGAGATAAGTGCCTCTGGTAAAATATACGTTAGCACCAGAAGATTTTGCATAGTCTCTAACTGCGTGTACTTCGCTAGTGCAATCTGTTGCACCTGTTACGTCTGCGCCCCACTGAGCGGGGATAACGGTATGCTGACTGAATGGGATTAAACTGGTGTAAAGTTGAAAAGCAACCGTAGCATTTCCAGCTACAATATTATATCCATTAGTCGTAACCAAGGTAGCATCAACTGCGCGCCAAGTAGCCCCGCCGCCATCGCCTTTCGTATTCCGTCCATCCAGTGTTATAGAATCGCCAATAGAGATATTGGCAACGTCTGCGACCATTAAAGCCAAAGTGTCATAAATTTTAACCGGATTAGTAATTAAAAGGCTTTCGTCTGAGCCATCATTTTGCTCTGTTAACCCTATCCCTGAACCTACAACGAGTTTACCGTTCAAATAACCTGGTGTCGCATCATTGCTTGATACTTGAACTTGGCTGTTTGTGTCAGCATTTACCGCAGCAGCTAGATTATCGATAGACCATGTTGCGCCTGTGTTTGAGTCAGCAGCAGACTGTGAAGGATATAATGCTAATTTGTACTCTTGGTCTATATGCGGAATGAAGATAGAGCCAGACTGATCTGGATAGCCATCTGCATTTAGCACTATATCGCTTAACAGAGTTGCTCCTGTGTTATCTGTCGCTGAATTGATAACGGTCGATGTTCCAGCGGCATAGAATTTCAGGACATAGCCTGAAGCTGGCTCACCGTTATTAGAGTATTGCGGTACTGTTTGAGCTATTGGTAGATATGCCATTAGTTAATATGCCTTATTACAATCCAGCCACGATTATAAGATGTACTATCGAATCCTGTTGAATCGAAAAATCCTGTCGTCGCCCTAGTTATTGCAACGTCTGTTACTGTCGCATAAACAAAGTTTCCTGCTGTTTCTGTCACTGCATTATTTACTGAAGAAAAATCATATACAGCCGAGTCTGCATCATTACGAATTAACGCCTTGACGCTCCTTATTTTAGAATATGTTAAACCATGAGGTATTGATACTGATAATGTTGCATCCATATCCCAGTCGCCAATATCAATTATTTTTGTGTTAAGACCGCCTGTTTTCAAATCAATATATGCTTTTATAGATTGCTGACTAGCTGCTTTTGTATTGCTATCAGATATTAAATCATCTTCGTCTAAGAATGCTGCCCCTGAAAAAGCAGTGTCTACAGTTAAAGTCCCGCTGAACTGCGCATCTTTAAATTGTTTTGTCACTGTTCCTAAATCAATTGCCGACGTTGTTTCCGGTACTACATCAGCCGTCAATTTTAAATCTACGCTTAGATTCTCATTTGCGCCGTCTAGGTTTTCAGTCACATTGATGTTTGTTCCTGATACGACCTTGCTATCAAGCGTGTCTGCTGTTGTATCGTTACTTGATACTTTTACCTTTTCGTCAACTGAGTTAACCGTATTAACCGGAGGAGTTAAGTTATCTACAGACCAAACAGACCCTGTATCGCTGTCTGCTGCCGCCTGTGATGGATACAAAACAACTTTATAGGATTGGTCTATGTGTGGGATAAAAACTGATCCTGTAACCTCTGGATAGCCATCTGCGTTCAATAATGCGTCAGTTGCGGTAGTGCCACCAGTGTTATCAGTTGCAATGACAATATTAGTTGCAGTTCCAGCTGCGTAGAATTTTAAAACATAACCCGCAGCAGGCTCACCAGAAGAGGTGTATTGCGGGACAGTTTGCGCTATTGGTAGCCAGGCCATGTTATTCGCTCAATAAGTCTTTAATTGCTTTGATTGCATTATCAGGATTAATACCCCGTATCTTTTCAGCGCCCTTCCCTAGAATTGATACCCCTGCATCGAAACCAGAAGTCGGAGAGGTCGCAAGATTTGCGCCTTTATTAATCGCCTTCTCAATGTCGCCTTGAAATGAAGTTTTTGCCGATGATCCAAAGACTGATTCTAACTCATCCGCAAACATAACTTGTGTTAACAAATCATCCTCGCCATTTCCTTTTCCTGTTAAGAGCTTTTTACCATCGCCTGAGTATTTTTTAGCGACTGATTCAACCTCATTCACAGCATCTAAAAGCCTAACGCGAGACTGTTGTTTGCTTAATAGCCTGCGAAGTAGAGTTCCAACAGCCTTGTCTGCATTTTTTCCAGATAAATCCATTTTCTGTCCTGAAACATCCTGCAAAGAATCAATAGCGTTTATAGTATCTGAATAAACCGTATTAACTTGGTTATATTTAGGGTACGAATCATCGAGCGTTTTATCTAAGTTATGACGTAGTTTTTTTAATACCGTTCGAGCTTTACCTGTTAACCCCTTTGTTTTCCCGTAAGGAACTTGCTGATCTAAAAACCTTTTCATTCTATGAGCTGCTAAAGCATCAACTTTATCGACATTGCTCATTCTACTAATAACTCGGGTCATTAGGTTTTCGATTGATTTCAAACCTTGTATATCAGAATTTTTGTAATTTGCCTTAATCTTCCCGCCTTTATTTGAAAACGTGATGCCCATATCATGAAGGTCTTGCACAAACTTACCAACCGGCTCTTTAGCATCGAAAGGCTGTCCCTTCAAAGATTTTGCAACGATATCTAACTGTTGACCAGCTGCTTGATTAGCTGATTTAACTGTTTTTAACCTCTGCAATAACGTATCGCCTACTACGTCAGAAGGTCTATTCTCTACTGAAAACCGTTGATTCTTTCGGCCTCTATCAAGTATTTCGACCATTTTCAGCATCTTTGCTTTGTCTGTTTTGCTTGCACCTTTAATCGCAGCGATAACGCCTTCATCATATCCCTGTTTAATCGCTTCTCGCGCTACATTATCAGCTTCAACCTTTGGTGCGCCTACTCTTAAGTATTCGCCTAACTTTGTTTCAGCTGGTTGCACGCCTTCTTTTAACTTAAATCTCGCGGTTTCATTATCAACTGATCCGCTTTCAATCAGCTTTGCTATTCTTTGCTTTGTTGGAGATTGTTTAGTAAATATTTTAGCAATATCTTTTGCTATTGGCTTAACAACCTTGCCAGCAGCAGGTATAGCAGCACCGATAGCAGCACCTCCAACAGCACCTATACCAGCATCAATAGCAGTTTCTTTAGTCAAGAATTCTGGCTGATCTGAAGTCCCTGCACCAGCAATAGCACCCATTGTCCCACCTACAGCGGCAGCACCTTTTATAGTAGATGTAGCACCCAAACCAGCTCCACCAGTTGCTAACCCTCCAGCTAATTGCAGACCTAATGCGGTTTTAGGGTTTTGTTCTTCAAACTTCTTGTTTTGCTCTCTAAATGACTTGCGAGCATCAACCATTAGCTGGGAAAATGTTTTATCAGAGATAAAAGGAGCTGCCACAGCCGCAGCTATTACTGATTGAATTTCATCAGCCGTGTTTAGTGTAGCGCCTTGCAATAATTGCTGTCCTGCGCCTGCCGCGAACGACTGGCCACCTTGCTCTGGTTGATCAGGATTTGTAGCACGCTCTTGTTTTGGCGCAAGGTCAGGAAATAAATTGCCGCCTCCAGTATTAACCGGTTTATCTTTTTCTTTAAGGTCAGGAAATAGGTTAGGCATTATTTAGCCCTTTTCTGCAATTCGTTGATTACTTGCTGCCTTGTCCACCCAAGTTCTTTCATGGTGTCATTAATATCTTGCTCGCTCACACCTGTGGATTTTATTACAGAATCAGCAATTTTCTTTTGCTCTCTCTGGTATTGCTTCCATTCTGCATTAGTATGTCCTTGGCTTAAATAAATAGCCTGGTCTTCAAGATATGTTGCTAATTTCTTTTGCGCTGCTATTTTGTCTTCAATCCACTTCACTAGTTTTTCTGGTGTTAAATTAGTCGGCAAAGCAACATCTTTGGCTAAATCCAATTCACCTTTAGATAACGCGCCAAAAGTAACTGCACCAACAACATCAAGACCTAATCGTTTCTGCATGTTATCAAGCCGCACTGATTCTTCTTTGAAACTTGGGAACATTGAAACAATTGGCCCAGTATTAGCTCCATCTTTTGATAGCCTAGCCGCTTCTTCAAGGTTTCTGATATTGCCTCGTATTTTATCCACCATATCAAAAGCCTGTGTCGCTTTCTTCTCAGCGGATTTAACTTGTTCAATATCTCTATTCTTTTGAACCTCAATATTAGCCATTGACTGGGCTTTGTCGATTGATTCTTGACGTATTGCAGCTAATACCTTCGTCCTATCCTCGCCTGTTACAGTATTCCCTTGAGGGTCTTTTACGATAACAGACCCATCTGGCATGGCCTGAATTGATCCGCTTGTGAATAGTTCTGTTTTAGCCGATGCAAGCCCTTGTTTGCCGCTTACACCTTCAAGCAATCCCAGTGACTGCAATCCGCTTAGCTCTGAATTTACAACAGCATTGAACCCTTCTAAATTTCCTTGATCAATAAAATTAATAAGCTCATCAGTGTCATTTGTATCAACACTAGGATCATTAATTTGCTGTTCGACTAGATTAGCTTTACGCTGGATTAATTCGTGTCTGGCCTGCTGTAATTGGCCAGCATCGGCCAACGACTTAATACGCACAAGATCAGCTCCCCATGCTTTCAATGCGCCTTCTTTTCCAGATTGAGCAATTTTCTGTTTTGCAGCGTCAATCTGCAATTTGTTTGCTTCGTCCTGAATGCCTTGTGATTTAGCTGATTGAGCGTCTAACTCTTTCTGCCTGTCGTTCTGCTTTCTTACTTGCAGAGCATTAGCCAGCTGTGCAATTCCTTGAGACGGGTCAACTACGACATTAGCTTGTAATGGGATGTTTGGATTAATAGCCATTATAAAGCCCCATAGTTAACGTATTTTTTACCGCCGATATCAATAACAGCATCTTTGATATGCTCGACTTCATGCGCCATTGTGCCGAACTGTAATTTCAAGCTATCTTTGTACTTGAAGAAGTAATAAGGCACTCCTTTAGATTTACCTACAGGTTTGATATTTTCCTTATATCGTTTATCTGATAGCGCAGCAATTGTTCCAATCTGTAGAGCAGTATTAATAGCTGCTTGTGTACCGGCTGCTTGTGCGTTAGCTGAACCAACAACACCAGAAGCTTGAGCATTAGCGCCTTGTGTTAGAAGATCGGTAATACTTCTATTCCCGCTAATAGCTGTGTTTCCAGCATTCGTAGCAGCTCCTTGAGTGATATTTGCCTGTCCAGCTGCTGCGTTACTTCCCAGTGATGCAATATTGAGTCCAGAGCTTAAAACACCCTGCCGCTGGCTTACGTTTTGATTTACCAAATCATTGCCAAGCAACATAATGCTGTTTTGTAATGCTTCAGCAGTACCACCTGAACCTACTTTACCTTTAGCAGCCTGGTTGTTAAAAATACGACGTTGTGCGTCATCTGCTAATGCTTTGAAAAATGGGTTATCTTGTACAAAGCTGGCTTGTTGATTAAGGTCTGTTACAAGCCCACGGATTCCCTGTAGATCAGTATTAAGGTTAGGCAGCTGTGCCGCCCCAGCATCACGAAATGGCTGTAGATCACTTCTAGCCGTCGCTGCTGCTTGCTCTTGCGATGCGATAACATCCTGCGTTGTCTGGCGTGATAATTCAGCCGCTTTTGTCGTTGCATCAGCCTGAATCTGTGCTGCTTGCGTTGCCGCTTTGGACTGCTTATCAGCCGCCTGATCTGTGCCTAATACTTTGCCGAGTAAACTCATTGTTAACCCTAATTTGATAATCTCATAATTCGGCTGGACGACCGCCAATCTATTGACGCCGCTGCGCCTGTTACCCTTATTCTAGCACTATTGGCTGATACATCATAACTGACAGCCCATGAACCATCTGATTCAATGCTGTGTAATGACGTTGTTACGCCTTGTTGCACCGCCGGCCCTAAAACCCTATAGAACGTGCCTATTATCTCGTAAGTCGCCCTATTACCGCTTCCTGACTCTACAGCAACTATAGTTGAATGTATGTGTGCTGTTGTGTTTTCTTCTAGCTCGATCTGGTCAAGTGTTGCTATTGTTGCATCAGTTGTTGTTAACGCTTCTGATTCATGCAAAGTATTTAGCTTGTCTGACTCAAACCATAATGAATAAACAGACTGAATCAAATTGTTAAAGAATGTTATTTCTTTAATTGTGTCCGGTAGTAGCTGTGGAGGCGGGAAACTCATATCCCGACCTCAATATCCGCATTAGCTGAATGAATGGAGTAAGTAACCGGGTCTGAAGTCTTGATCTTAAAGATAGCCTCTTTAAACCGCCCTAATCCAAACCATTCAACATTTTGAAGGAAATCAGCTGATTTACCGATTTTAGCCCATTGTTCAGTCCCAAATGTCCGTCCTCCGTCTAATGACATTTGCAGCATAATAACTGGATCAGAGCCTTGCCCGCTTACTAACCCAACACCAGTCTCTAAAATTAGCTCAAATCTATTCAACTCCAGTTCTTTACCTGGTGCGCCTGCTAACCCTCCATGCAATACTCCTGAAGCTCTTTCCCTTGTCATTGGTAGTCCGTTTTCGTCGTATGTGTTTACATCCCATTCATAGATATTTGAATTTCTATAGTCAGCTACAAGATTTTTCCCATAAGCATAAGCATGAGAGTTAGCCAAATCACGGCCATTTGTTGATGATCGAGATAACTCAAACCATTGCCCGACTGATTCTGAATAGCACCACGTTTTATCCTCGGTTGGGAATGATAAATGATAGAAGTTCTGTCCTTCAATTGTGAAACAAAAGGCTATAGCATCAGATACTGTCGAGTAACCTTCAAACTCATGTGATAAGGCAATATTTGATACCGGCTGCGCATCCCTTACCTGTGAAATCCGGTAAACTCTCCGATCATCTGCGAAGAAATACATATAAGAATCATTGTTTGCCACAGACATTCGAGCGGCGAGTCCTTTTGTAATTATGCCACCTTCGATCTTATCAAACGGCGGACGGCCTACACCAGAGTTGAACCACGGCTCGATAGTTTTCTCACCAAACAAGAACAGTCTCTGATTAAATGTATAGACTCGAACGATATCATCAGCATTAGATTCAGCTGCTGCATAATCAAGCCCATCTATAACCGTAGCATCACCAACCGATGACGTGCAGAATCGACCGTTATCGCCGTCATAGATTGCCTGATTGTTTAAATGAGCAACACTAACTGGCGTCTCTAAATCTGAATCAGTAATCTGCGTTACAGCTGTTCCATCATATTGATAAACTAGACCGGCATCCGTGGCAATTAGTACATTATCGCCCATTCCAGTAAGCACGCACTGACCGGAACCTGACACAGTTCCTTTGACTGTATGTGTTCCATTACTTGCTACGGAATAGAAGTTAGTCCCGCTTATCTTATACAAGACGCCTTTATGCTCAAGCATTCCTCTATCAAGTCCCGCAGAAGAACCGAACAGCTTATAACCAGGAAAAGGCATGAGTACATATTTATCCTTCACAAAAGGATCATCTTGGAGTTCAGGATAGAAGTTTTTGGTGACTTGTGAGGATAGCGGCCTCGATCTTGATTGATACGAACCGCCAGTTAAATTGATTGGGATTAGCATTAGTAATCCGTTGCTTCTGATGAATAATAGCTGTTTGCTAAAATTTCTCTCATTTTGGCTTTCGCTTTATTTCCTTCATCTCCAACCTTGACAAGGATTCGTTGATAAAGATTATCTGAAATTCCAAATAGATCGGCTTTGTTAAAAGCCATTAGTCCAACAAAATGCGGTGTGATTTCGTCCGGCATTTCTTCGTCAGTATCCCATACAGGAAGCCCCATAGACTGCAATTCTGCATACACTTCATCGTAAGCCTCGCCAATTCTGGTGTCGTGGTGAGACTGTAATGTCTGCCCGATAGGGACTATCCGCAGCAGTTCACCCGCTAGTTGCTTTGTTTCCGCTTTGCTTGCCACGAGGTTTCACCTGTTTGTAATCTGGGTTGTTTAGTGCCTTAGCTGAGAAATGCTCGTTCAATTCGACTGTTTCGCCTGTTTCTATTTCCGAACCGTCATAAGTACGAACCTTGCCATCAACTTCCTTTACTAATTTGAATTTCATATAAACCTCAAAAAATGGGGCGAGTTCCCCCGCCCCGATTTGTTAAGCGTCGCCGGTTGAGCTATGGAATGAAGTAACCATGCCATGCTGCTTGTTGTTGTAAAAAGTCTTTTTGATATCAGACTTCATAGTAATGCCAACACCTGACTGATGCTCATAGTCATCTTCTTTCTTGCGCTTAAATGATGCTTGACGGCCTACGCCGAAACCAACTGCCTGCGCACCGCAGAAGAAACCGACTGATACACGGCTTCCGAGATTACCGCCAGTTGCCAGACTGTCACCAGTTGCACCTGCTCCCCAAACACCGCCAAAAGCACCGCCTGAGCCATCAATGAATACTGAGTCGATCTCTGGCACTTTCTTAATGATAACGCCATCCATAACCAGATCGCCACCAGTCCACAATGGGTTCCCATCAACGGAACGAGGCATTGCGTTCTGGTGCTTAGTGTCAAGATCAGCTTGCAGGTCACGGAAGGCATAAGTACCGACAAAGAACACATACCACGGCTCATCACCTTTGACCATCACCGGACGGATCAGAGGATCAGCTGCTTCAGCACGGCGCTTCAGTAGGCGGACCATATCCGCGTCCAACTTGTCATTGGTTGTGTCAATGGTAGCTAAAGAGGCAGTATGATCACCAGAAACATAGTTACCAACAGCAGCACCGTAAAGAATACGATCTGAGTTATTGGTGTTCCATGTGTCCATCTGCGCCGCTGTAGCTGCTGCTGCGCCATAAGCTCCGGTAGTGCCACCGTAGTTCGCATAGGTAGTTCCAGCGATAACAGCGCCCATTGCCTGCGTGATTTCGTCGCGCTTTAACTCCATTGCCCAGTTCATCAAGGCTGGGCGTGCTTCAGAGAACAAATCGAATTCAGCCTTTTCATTCTCTTCATTGTCGATCAGGACGCCATTTCGCTTATACGTCGGCTGCATGGTGAAATCGTAGTTATTCAGCGCCTCTTCATTACCGCCAAGAGCTGTAGAACCAGTTACACCTGCGCCGGATAGCTTGCCGATCAGTGGGATAGATACTTTCTTCAGGTCATTATTAACCTGGATGATTGCATCCTGAGTGTTGCCAATGTACGGTGCATAACGACCGCCACGGACATACTCGCGTTTTACTTTGTTTTGAAACCGGGTTGTAAGGTTCCCGGTACTAATTGTTGATGATGCCATTTTATAGCACTCCTAAAATTAGCCAAACAATTCGGACATTTCGGTAATTTCCGATTCAGCCTTTTCAGTATTTGATCCGGCCTCGCTGGCTTTGGTTAAGTTAGGCACTTCAGTTGGCTTTACAGATTTAATTTCAGGTACTTTCATTTCAGCAAGTAACTCAGCGCGGATTTCAGCTTTTAACTTGTCACGGTAATCTGGTGACTTTAATTCCTGAATTTCGAGATGTTCTTTAGCTGTGTCGTAAGTAAATTTCGCAGGGTTAGAACTTGCCAAAAATTTCTCATGCAAGGTTTTGTCAATCACCTTACCTTCGTCATCCATAATCATACCCATGAACACCTTTTCTTTTTCAAGGTAGTCATCTTTGCTATCCATCATTAAATCCCGTGAAAGGGAGATTCTGGTTTCAAGCAACCCTTTGTCTGCCTTTTGTTCTATGTGTTTAGCATAGCCTTCTGGGTCATCCATTGGGTCAGGTACGACTTCTGGTTCTTTTTTAGCCAGTCTTTCTTCTGCTTCCTGTCGTTTCTTCCGCTCGGCTTGTAGTGCCGCATATAGACCGGACTGTTCCGTGGTCGGCGTCACCACTTCGGTTTCGGTAGTTTCTTCCTCGGCTTTCGCTTCGGTTTCTTCTACTTCTTCCGTTTCGCCCGTTTCGACTTCGCTGGTTTCTTCTGATTTATCTTCAGCGTCTTCCAGATCGTCGTTGAACGTATCAGATAAGGACATAATATCCTCGGCTACTTCTTCCAGCTCTTCAGCTTGTTCGGTCATGTCTTCACCTTTTAACAGCGCCCGTTGTGCGGCGTCCACTTCGCCCGAAAACCCCGGCGGCGGGTATAACTAAATATTATACACTAATACTATTTATTTGAGCAGGATCAGTTATAAGTAGTTCGTTTTCTATCTGCTTTTGCTGCGCCTCTGTGAAAGTTTTAGCAGTATTAGCTTGTATGCTTTCTGTTTTAGCAGCCATTTGTTGCTGCTCTAATTGGATTTTACCGCCTGCTGCTTGAGCTGCGGCTTCTCTTCTCTTTTCGATCTTCTGAATTAGTTCATCTTTCCCTTTAAGCTGGGACAGCTCGATTAGGTCTAATAAATCAACATCGCTTCCATTAGCAAATTGAGCAAGCATCTGGAACTGTTCTTCTTGTGCATTAACCACATCAAAAGACTGATTGAGGATGATATCTACATCAAGTTCAGGAACCGGGTTTCTCACTTCGACAATAGATTGAAGTTGAGGGTCATTTGTTTGAATCATTTGTGTATAGAACATTGCTGCTTGTCGTCTAACGTGCAACGGCTCTGATTCGTCATTTATCTTTTCTTCTAATGCTTCCTGCATAGTGATTTCAGTATTAAACCCAACCCACCGTAGGTTGTCCTGATCATCTGTTATGCGTATCCACTTGGCTTTAGTCCAAAACTGCTTAATTCTCCACCAAATTTGCCGATAGATTCTTTTCTCAAACCCAGCTAGCAAGGCATATTGCCGGTTTAATTCCATTGTTCCAGCTTGTTGCAGTTTCCCAATAGCAACACCAGAGAGGTTACCTTGCTGCCTATCTCCTGATAGCTGGGCATTTATAGATACAGCGTCAAGCTCTGCTTTAGCATCTTGGTATAACGTAAATTGCCCTGATTCCGCACCTTGATTCTGCGGCATAACTCCGAAGTCTTTACCAAACTGGTCGCCTTCAAACTCAATATGACCATCTGGCTTAGATAATTCTCTCTTGAGTTTATTAATGTCAGGCTGTGAACCCTTCCGGCCAAATGTCTGTCGAGAATTAAGGTAATGAAGGAATTTAGAGCGCCTATGATTGATTTCGTCTTGCTGGTCAAGGAACCCAGAAACCTCGCCATAGCGGTTATTATCTCGGTCTATATTCGCGCTAATTAATTCAATCGGGCATGTCGGCTGCCCGTCATCATCGAGATATGTTGATACTTGTGGCTCTACGATAAAAACATCACCACAGCTGATACTCATATTCCACACAGATTTGTGTACCTCAAAATGCAAAGCTAGTCGAATGCGGCCCTTCCTTGAATCTGTCCAAATAGGTTTATCTTCAAAGGTTTCATCTGCACCGGCATACTGATTAACACATGCGTCAATATCAGAATCTGGGAACATTTCTTCCGCTTCGTCCTCATACATCCACATGATAATTCCTTTATATCTTGCGTCTGAGAAATCCTTTTTTCTGCTATGCGGGTCAAAATAGATACGATCCCACGGGATATGATCTACGCTAATTTCCACATCGTCGCCTTTTTGCTTTACGTCAACAATCGCGCCTCCATAGCCCTCGACGAAGAAGTTATCCGCAATATCTAGTCGAGTGTTGTCAAAGTCTGTATTGTCGGCTACATATCGAAGGGCGTCTGTAATAACATGGCTGGATTCTTCATGTTTCTGCGTTCTCGCGTATGCTTTTGGATCGTTCTTGCGTAGATTATAAAGGCCGATTAACCCCTCAACCTTTGGTTTAATTCGATTTACAACAATAGGGGCTTGTTTCCTTGATTGTAATACTTTTGCTTCCTGTTCCGTCCATTGCTTGTTGTCGTAATAATCACGGCATCGTTCCGAAGCTGTACGCGCGTCAGCGGTATCAGTCAGAAACTTCTCTATGTTCTTCTTTACTGTGTTGATTTCAATCATGCCGTTTTCCAGTCGTCTTCAATATCATCGTCTTCAAAACCATAATCATTAGGCGTGGTTTTCTCGCCTGGCTTCTCTGTGATATATGGCCTACTCATGCAAGCATAACGCCATTCATCTGCTGCGTGGTCTTCCATGTCTGAATCTAAATCTTCTGGTTTGTTAACGTCATGCTGTAATACTGGGATAGTTCTAATTGAATCAACACAAGTGGTAAAGCAATAAATCATTGGCCTACCGTCTTCACCTTGCATTCGTTGCCTCATTTGATCCCATCCACCTACATGGCCTTTTGACGCGACGCGCTTGTTATCAGCATGACGCCAATATAAAACCATCCTGTCAGCTATTGATGGCCCGCCATCCTTTGTAAATATTGCCGGGTCTGCAACTCCATAGCTAATATTATCTCCGTGTTCCTTTGCCTTTATTCCGGCTCCTACACTTTCAGCAGTCAGTTTTAATCCTACGTTAGGACCACTTGACCCATACCATTCACGATATCTTACCATAGCGCCCTTTGGTATGCGGCCTGATGGGTGGATATAGTCTTCCGAAGCTACCGCCCACCAACCAACTGAAAATGGCTTTGCGCTTCCCCAATCAAATGAGCGAAACCGCATCCAATGTTCTGGTATCTCAAACGGCTTTAACTCCATATCTTTAGACCAGCAGTCAAAATATGCACCTTCAATTGCATTCCAGTCACCATCTAACCATGCCTTCACTAGCTCTTTTGAACCTACCAAATACAGCCTGTTTACATATCCTGGGTCTTGCTGCACCAATAACTTATTATTCTTTAGCTTCGACGGTATAAATACATATTTATGTACTTCACCATTTGGTAATGCTCTTTCTAGCACCTTCATTCCTTGTGGTGCTGGGTCTATATATCTTAACCTTATCCAGTTCTGCCCCGGCCCGCCGGGGTTGCCTGTCATTATTAACTGTGTAGGGACACCTGAAACACTTCTTAAAACACCGTTTAACCTATCTATAGGCGCTGGGTCAGGATAGTTGCCAGCTTCTTCAACGCACGCATCACTAATATTCTGACCTTGATACTTTTCTGCATCTTGAACCCTCTCTAATGGTCTAAACCTTAACCTTCCACCACTGGGGAACCGCCATGTCTTTTTCTGGTCTTGCCATACTGCTCCAATTGATCCGAAAATAAACCGACTACGTTCTATGGCATCGTCAAGCATTGGTAACTCTTTGCGAAAGAATATAGCGTTAAATCCTTCGCCATAGGTTTCTGCCTTTATGGCATATTTACCTAGAACGCCGTCAGTTTTCCCGCCTCCTCTTGCCCCTCCATAAAATATCTCTGGTATTGGGCAATCAATTAAGGCTTTTTGCGGGCCTGCTTGAGGCCTCCAGATTATCTCCGTATTTTCTTTCCCACTCATCTGTAGTTAATGGCTCGCTGCTTATAATGCGCTTCGTTTCAGTTACTTCTGCTTTCATTTCAATGGCCTGCAAATCTGGCAATACTTTTTTTATCAACCCTAAAGCCGCCGTTACTTGGCTTTGCGTCATCAGGTCTTTTACAACCCATTTCCCGTTTATTTCTTCTGGTTTTGCAAGTATATGTTTCTTTAAGCGATTTATTAGCTGACTTGCTTGAATTTTCGCTCTTGTTTTTTCATCATGCCTTAGGTGTTTTCTTGTCGCCATTAGTAGTCTATCTCCCTATCTTCACAGTCTTCTATTACAACGTGAAACGCTTTTTTCTCTGTCCTGCCGCCACTTGTTGTTATTGTGTTTTTAACGCAATAAGTTTCTCCAGTTGTGCCACCAGATAGCCAAACAGTCGCGCTTGTTATGTCGTTTGTATCGCTATCTACAGTAATGCCTGAATCAGCATCCCATGTGCTTGTTGCAATTGTGTCCGTGCCTAACCATTTAGTCCACTTTATTTTGTAGTCTAATACTGAATCCTTTGATTTAGTAAACCTCTTCATTTTTTGATATTACCGATATTTGTTATCATATTAGTTAACCATTATATCCCTAGTTTGCGGATTAACAACTATTGACCTGTTTGCTTGTCCGATACTTATCAATCTACTATCTCCGATAACTGATATTACTCTACTGCTAGGCGTTACAATTGGAGTGCCATTTAGTGTTGGGCTACTAACTGTACTGCTTGAGTCTACCGACACAGGATGCAGTAAATAGATTTGACCGATTACCGGCGTGCTAACGACACTTGCAGACTCTGCCCCTGTTGGGTTTAGCAAATGAACCTGCGCAAATGTAGGGCTTGATACTTCACTCGCCGACTCAATATCAACTGCATCTAACACTGTGCCTGATACGTCGGTAACAGCCGGATTGCTGACATTACTTGCCGACTCGATACTTGTCGCTGCTAATATATGAGACTGGCTTATGTTTGGCTGGGTTACTTCGCTGGATGAATCTACAGATACGTTTGTTAACGCATGAATCTGAGCAATAACAGGCTGACTAACATTACTCGCTGAGTCTATGTCTATAGCGGTAAGGGCGTGGATTTGGCCAATTGCAGGGTTAGTGACCTCACTTGCGGATTCTATATCTACAGCATCTAGCGTTACCCCAGCCGACGCAGTTATTGAGACGCTATTTTGCCAATAATCTGTATCTGTTTCGTCGTGGGCTATTGCAAAAACACCGCTGTCTGACGTAGCAACAAAATCAGACTGGTAAATTATTGTGTCGTTTAAATCGTCTGACCCAACAGTATCCTCAAATAGCGTCGTTTCAGCACTAAAACTGATTGTAGTCAGATCGGTTGTTTTATATACAATTGTACCGCGCGGGGCGTATGTTAAACTTGCTGCAACAATCAGTTCTTCATCTGTCGAGCTATCCTTTTTCTTTATCCCTACTACCGGCCTAGTTCTTCCAGCTGTATCATTCCAAACTTCATAAGTGCCGCCCCAAGTTCCGGTTGGGCTGCGGGTGATGAGTTTAATGTCGTTTTCGCCAGTGCCTTCCTGTTTATAGACGATGTATAGATTTTCTGACGAGTCTTTCGCCATGCAGCAATGGTCATCTGCCTCTGCGCTAGTGTCGAATGCAGGAATATTGGCACTATCGTTAGTCCAATTACCTGATGTTGTTGGTGATGCGTTGCCCTCGTCGATATAATAAAATCGCTGCTCTCTACCTGCCGAACCACCATTGCCATTTTCTGAGACAAACACACAAACATAATTTGTCCCGCCATTGGCAAACCATGTCGCATCTACACACGCACGATCAGAGAGTGTTCCAAGTGTTATTTCTGTTGACCATGTCGCACCAGAATCTGTGCTATATGCCATTTGGATTTGATTGCTGGCATTTTGACAATTAAATACCCACAAATAACCATTTGGGGTTTTAGTAAGCCCGAAACCTTCATCACGTTTTGCAGAGCCACGAGTCAACCCTGATACTGTAACACCCGTTCCATCAACCCCCTGGCCAGAAACAAAACTATAGATATCGGTTGTCGAGTTATAATCTATCGTCCAATACTGAAAACTGGAGTCATGTGCAGAAACGCAATGCAGCTTTTTGTTTGCGTCATCCCAGTAAATAGTGGGCTGGCCGGTAGAACGATCCTCCAGCTGGATACCCGTATCAACTGGCGTTCCGTCGATGCCTGTAAAAATGTAGTGGTCATCTGATCCACCATCGTCTTTAGGCAGCAGTCCATCCCAACGGGATTGATAACTATTCCACCATGTCAGGCGACGTGATTTACCAGTATTGCCTGAATATAACTCAAGATCACTGGTGTTAGTCGCTGTTAGCGCAGTACCTGTCATGTCGCGCGGTTATTAAGCCGCATCACGGTTAGTGATTGAGATTGCATCGAGTGTGAACGTATTTAGGTCTGTGACACCTTGAGTTGTACTTAATGCCCCAGCAGCATGTAATACCGAAGCAGCATCAGTGATTGACCACCACCCAGCCGTTTGCGTAGCTGTTACGCTTCCATCAGTAATCGCTGGCGTTTGTACCATCCGGCCATCAATCGCACCGTTTGCGAGCGCAGTCATGGTAAGCCCTGTCTTGTTCCCGCATGAATAAGTACTCGTCGCTTCGGTATAAGTTGTTGGCTCTTGTGTGTAGTTAATATCCACACGGCGACCAGTTGCACCAGCCAGGCTCGATAGGTTGTCTAAAACTGAGTCGTTAATATAAGGCATTACAAGCCCTCCGCAAATGCAATCGCGTCATCTTCGTTTTCATATTCTGCGACAAGTTGGAATCGCTTACCGTCATGCTGATAGACTTTGTGAACATGTGGGACATGCTTTGCTCGCCAGTCAACACAAGTCATTTTCTGACCTTTCACAATCTGTTTGCCAAGTGCGTCAATAGCGCCTTCGTGGTAGTGTGGTGCTGTCACTTCATCAGCTAGATTAGCGTCTGTTGCTTCCAGCTCAATCAATTGTGGCCCGAGTTCAATCCGAACCGTATCGTCTTTAAATGTTTTCATGCTTGCCTCAAGCGGTTGTTAATCGTTTTGTTTTAACTCTAATTGCAGTTTCCTGATAACCAGAATCCGGTAATATAGTAATGATCCAGCTAACGCCAAACCAACCAATGCTGCCAATTTACCAATGT
>JALVAL010000137.1 GCA_027011205.1 Gammaproteobacteria bacterium | reverse complement strand
GTATATTATTAATCAACTGATTACTGTTCACATGATGTGACAGCAGTTATTTTATACCTCCATCCTCCTTTGGTGGTTTTTAAATGGGCGCAGCTCCCCCCCCCCTTAGTTGCGCCTTCTTTTTTTCCCTTAATATCTACTTCAGGAAAAAATAGCTGTCTCTCTAGTAGCTGCCTGGCTATTGTTGCTGTTGGTATTTAACGGCTATTGAATAAAATCATTTATTTTTAAAAAAAACTTTTTAAAACCTTTAATTTCATGTATAATCTCGTGCTCTTTGAAACAGATGTGTTTTCCGGGAAACTTAATTGGTGAGTTATCTGCGGGGGCACGGTAAAAACACAGGCGCAGTAACAATGAAGACATTTAGTGCGAAACCAGAGACCGTACAACGCGACTGGTATATCGTTGATGCTGAAAACAAAACCCTGGGACGTCTGTCAACAGAAATAGCAAGACGTCTTCGTGGTAAGCATAAACCAGAATACACGCCTCATGTGGACACCGGCGATTACATTATTGTGATCAATGCTGAAAAAGTCCATGTTACAGGTAATAAAAGAACAGATAAAATCTATCATCACCATACCGGTTATCCCGGTGGTCTGAAGAGCATCAGTTTCGAAAAGTTGATTGAAAGAGCACCTGAGCGTGTTATTGAGACAGCGGTTAAAGGTATGTTGCCTAAAAATCCTTTAGGACGTGCCATGTACAGAAAAATGAAAGTTTACGCCGGTTCTGAGCACCCGCATACGGCTCAGCAGCCTAAAACTTTAGACGTTTAATCGCCGAATAAGCAGGAAATAATTATATGATCACTCAATATTATGCAACCGGTCGCCGCAAAAGTTCTTCTGCACGCGTTTATCTGCGTCCAGGCAAAGGCGATATTACCATTAACAATCGTCCCATCGAAGTATTCTTCGGCCGTGAAACCTCCAGGATGGTGGTTCGTCAGCCGCTGGAACTGACAGAAATGCTGGACAAGTTTGATATTAAAGTCAATGTCAACGGCGGCGGTATTACCGGCCAGGCCGGTGCCATTCGTCATGGTATCACCCGTGCCCTGATTGAATACGATGAATCCTTACGCAGTTCCTTACGCAAAGCCGGTTTCGTAACCCGCGATGCCCGTCAGGTTGAACGTAAGAAAATCGGTCTGCACAAAGCACGTAAGCGTCCCCAATACTCAAAACGTTAAACTTTCAGAGTATTCAAAACGTTTTATCGTTTATTGCTGCCTGTTCTGGAAAAAGCCCCAGCGAGAAATCGCCGGGGCTTTTTTTCTGGAATTTTTTTAAAAATACCTTTAAGTGGCACAAAAAATAAGTATTATGGTATTCAAATTTCCTGGATTTCAATTTATATAATGTCCTTTCGCTTATTTTCCCTCTCCCTCTGGGAAAAGGGTAGGGTGAGGGGCTGGATACAGTGAGCAAAAAACTGAATGAATGCAGCCAAAGAACTTCGCTGGAAACAGCGCTTTGAAAATTTTTCCAGAGCCTATCAGCAATTGGCCAGTGTCATAGACAGGACGTCATCTTTATCGGATCTGGAAAAAGAAGGCATGATCCAGCGTTTTGAATATACCTTTAAACTGGCCTGGAAAACGCTGAAAGATTATCTGGCCAGTCAGGCGGTTGAAGCTTCTTTCCCCAGGGAGGTCATTAAACAGAGTTTTTACTATGAGCTGATAGATAATGGCGAAGTCTGGATGGATATGCTGACAAAAAGAAACATCATGGCACATACTTATAGTAAAGAAAATTTTCGGCAGGCGGTAGATTTAATAGTCAACCAGTATTTTATGGAAATAAAAAAACTCCATGAGCTTCTGGACAGCAAAAAATGAGTTTCGGTATTCCCGAACAAAGCCTGAAAATGATTCAGGAGGCCATTGCCCGGTTTCCGGAAATAGAGCAGGCGGTAATATTCGGCTCCAGAGCCATGGGGAATTACCACAAAGGTTCTGATATTGATATGGCCATTATGGGAAAAAATATCGACCACCAGACCGAAACCCGTCTGTCAGCACGACTCAATGAAGAACTGCCCCTGCCTTATTTTTTTGATATAGTGGATTTTACCCACTTGTCTCATCCGAAACTGGCTGAGCACATAAAAAAATACGGTCGCCCCGTTTATACCAGGAATGAGATATAATCCGGGAACATGGGCATCTTGCCCATGATTAATATCTGAAAAGCAACCCTGAAAAGTTAAACTGATATGCGCCTTTCTGATTCAAATATTAAAGTCCGGTTTGAAATAATGGTTTTCAAAAAATTGTTTTTTAACGTTTACCATCTCTGTTCCTTACCAGATAGTTTTAACGTGTTTGTATGCTCTGATCTTTTCATCACTGGAGATTAGTGGAACAGATAAATGTCTTGCTAATGCTGTGATCATCCTGTCGGCTGGATCAGGATGAAACTCACCGGGTAAGCGAACTGACTGAATGGCGACA
This sequence comes from Gammaproteobacteria bacterium, assembly GCA_027011205.1. Lineage (GTDB taxonomy): Bacteria > Pseudomonadota > Gammaproteobacteria > GRL18 > GRL18 > JANELJ01. Next base: position 978 of record JALVAL010000137.1, on the reverse strand, counting down.
TCATTATCTACAGGCACAAAACGAATGGATTCAATAGAGGCCACCGTATCAATCCAGTCATCAATATCCATTGTCAGAGTCAAACGTCCTTTGTTAATTAAAAGAGCTATTTCCCATGTCGTAATAGATGAAATTATTAATTGACCATCCTCATCTGCCAGTTCTTTATTAATAGCTTTGAGTGCTCGACTGGAAAGTTTTTTATCCTCATTAACCCACCAAATGAGTACATGAGTATCCAGCACAATCAATTTAACATCTCCCAGTCATCTTCACCAACAGCTTCGTTTGGGTCAATGTACTCAATGACACTTCCTTTCAATAGTTGCAAGGGGGAGCGTTCTGCTGATCTATATTTACGTACTTCAATAGTTGGTTTACCATGATCGGTAACAATAACGGGTTCATTGGTTGCTTCGACCTGACGAAACATTTCCAGCGCTTTTGCTTTAAATTGAGATTTAGAAACTTCACTTTGCATAATAATTACCATAGTCAGATATCCATAGTCATTATTATAACAGGAATAATGGCTAGTTCAAATACCCGGTTGATCGGGGTACTTCAGTACTAAAAGATGGACAGTACTAACATTATTTCTTATTAAAAGCATAACTATAATAATTCTTAACGCTTAACGCTTAACGCTTAACGTTCTTTCTCAGCGCTCAACGCTCAGCGCTTAAAAGTTGTACCAAAACAACAGTAACCCTCCATCCACAATTAACTTGCAATCTGAAAAGTCCTTGCTAACTCATTGATAAATTCTTTTCCGGCTGAAGAAAATCCACCTTGTTGCATCAAAACAACATTTTTTTTGCTTTATTTTAAAAAAATGTCGTTTTTTTGAAAAATAACTGTTGCATTTTTGATAAAAAGAGACTAAATTAACACCTGTCAATGAAACATTGCTTAAGAAGAAGGTTTGTTAGAAAGTAAGAAGCAACAAATCTTCTTCTTAAAGCAACATAAGATCAC
>JALVAL010000136.1 GCA_027011205.1 Gammaproteobacteria bacterium | reverse complement strand
ATTTTAATTTAATTGAATTCTCTGTCCCCAGGGTACTGGCGCTTTACCTTTTACCAGCCATATTACCGGATATAGCGGCTCCTGCTCAGGAAACTCACCCTCGGCATCGGTAAAGTAAACCAGTAAATCGGGGCATTTCTCCTGATTTTCAACCCACTCAAACACCGGTGTAAAACGGGTACCGCCACCGCCCTTAAACTGTATCGGCAGTTTTAACTCATCCCAGGGTTCAAACTCCCAGGGACCATCAACACTGACTTCAATATCACAGGCATGCAGGGCAATGCGGGCTCTGACCTGTGCCTTAATCTGGTCCACCTCAGATAAAAATTCTTTTATTTCCTTGGTCGCAATAGAACCACTGATATCCAGTGCCACCACAATATCCACCATATGACTGCGCAAACGAGGATAAATAGCCGGCTCTCCCCGGCGAGTCGAGGGACGGGTATAGCTATAATCTTCTCTCGCAGTAGCACTCATATAACGAGCCAGCAGCATACGCCAGGGTAATTGCGGCTGCAGCAGATGATCCACCAGACGCGCCATGGACTGACTGAGTTTGCCTGCCTGCAGTGCCATTTGAGCTGCACCGGCCAGTCGCTGCTGCCATTGAGCGGTCAGACTCTGAATTTCGTCATTATCAGGTGTCGGTGGGGGTTGTTTCTGCAGTTCATCGCCACCACCCTGTTCTGACTGTTTGCCTTGCTCTGAAGTCTGCCCCTTTCCATCCCGACCATCATCCTGCTGCTGACTGTTAAGCTTCTGCGATTGTGTATCTTTCGCTTCACCGTGATCAGACTGCTCACCACTTTCCTTATCACCACTGTCATTATTCTGCCCCAGCTCACTATCGGCATCATTGTCATTGTCCATCAGCAGCGGATAAATTTCCTCTGCCGTCATGCTCTTAAATTCACGCAGGTAATGAATATGCGGTGGAGGCTTAAGGCCATCCTCAATCAATATGGGATTGATCGCATAATCACAGGCCATATCCCAGCGCATTTTGACTCTATGCTGACGACGGGAAAAATGTGACAAGGCACAATGCAGCGCCTCATGCGCCAGTGCAAACTGCGCTTCTTCTGTGCTTAACTGATCAATATACTCAGGATTAACATACAGCTTTTTCATATCCGTATCTGTGGTTTTACACCAGGACGGATCTGCCTCCACTATTGGCAAACGTAACACCAGTGCTCCCAGAAAGGGCTTATCCAGGATCAGTCTGGTACGTGCTGAACTGAGTTTATTGACAATTTTTTCATCCATACAACATGATATCGGCTATGGCATCTGCCCAGTTAGCAAATTCTTCCACACTGAATAATTCTTCACCAATGGCACGGTGCATATCTGAAACCAGCATCACGCCCATTTCCTTCTGGCGGAAACTGGACGCATATTTAAGAATGTTGCTATAAGTTTTACTGGCTTCATCCGTACCTTTTGCACGAATGGCTCGTCCCACCAGAGCAGAAGCTACTGCATACTGCAAATCAATTTCCGATGGTGTAGGCACACTTTCACCATTAATAATGGCATCCAGATCAGGCATATCATCCAGATTGGCAATAAAGGCACTCAGCTCAATACCAGCAGCCGGACCCACACAGGATTGTAAGGCTCCTATAAACAGCTCCGGATGATCCATAAACTTGTTTAATGCCTTATGCACAAACTCCCAGGTTCGTGGTGACGGGAAAGCAACCGGATTATGTGCCGGATCAAAATCAAATAATAAATCCGGACGAAAGCGTAAAAAACCTATCACCCGTTCATCAATACCATTCTGATAGGCCCAGGCCACCCAGTCATCCAGATTAATATCAAATTCATAATGAGAGAAACGATTGGCCAGTGGTGCCGGCATACTATAAGTGACACCGCGGTCGCCCTGACGGTTACCGGCAGCAAAGATAGCCCAGCCATCAGGAATTTGATAATCACCCAGACGGCGATCCAGGATCAATTGATAAGCCGCTGCAGATACACTCGGTGGTGCAGAAGTAATTTCATCCAGAAACAGGATACCCTCTTCCCCGTGCTTCTGTGCATCCGGCAGCATGGAAGGTACTGCCCATTCAACTTTATCACCATCTTTAAAGGGAATACCACGTAAATCACTGGGCTCCATCTGTGACAGACGGATATCAATCAGTACCCGCTGGTGTTTTTCAGCAACCTGACTGACCAGCTGGGATTTGCCCACACCCGGTGGTCCCCAGATCATAACCGGCGTATGATGCCCGGTTTTGGTGCCTTCAAATTCCTGATCCAGGACTGTAAATAATTGTGACGCTCTCATTTAATTCTCGCTATTATCAGATCTTGGAAGGAGGGGTCTAAAAGCCGGCCATTTTCATCAGCCGTTCGGCTTCTTCCAGATTCTTTTCTATTCCATTACCTTCCTTATACATCATGGCTAAGGTCGTCATGGAACCAATCAGGCCGGCATCTATCCCTTTTTTAAACCATTTAACGGCTTCCTGGGCATTTTTATCTACGCCCTCACCTTCCATATACATAAAGCCCATTCCATGCCACGCCAGCTCATAATCCTGATCGGCAGCCATTTTCATCCATAATGCAGCAGCCGTTTCATTGCGATGAACACCCAGACCGTTCTGGTACATTACGGCCATACGGTGCTGCGCTTCAGCGACCCCTTTTTCTGCCAGTGGTGACAATAACTGCACTGCACGGGTAAAGTGCTTATCTTCCAGTGCCTTAAGGCCGCTGTTTAAATCCATCATATCTTCATCAGTTAAATTCATTGTTATCTCTATCTTAATATTGAATACATTCCCATATATCGCACAAAATTACGATATTCAGTATGGGTTAAACAGGTTTGTCGGAATATCTAACTATTCTACCATAATATCCTAGTAAATTACTTGGTTAATAGTAAATTTATAGTCTTTTTTTATCATCCTATCCTATAGAGATATACCGCTAAGCCCATCCAGTAAGTATACTCACATGCAATCGGATTTTATGCCGAAATTATACTGCATATTTTCAGGCTATTACTGGAAATTTATATAAAGATCATATAATATAAGCGAATCATTATTTAGTCGCAGTCCGCTGGTATGTACTCAGTATTTAATATTTAAGGTATTAAGAGTATTAATATTTTAACTGACTGAAAACGTAAAGGAAAAACCTATGAACCAAGAATATCATGATTTTACTGTAAAAATGGAATCTGAAGGTGTAAACCCAGAGTATATCCAGGGTTGGCAGGGTGGTTACGTATGTAACCCGGAACGTGAAGAACAACGTGTTAACGAAGCTTATACCGCAGGCTATGAAGATGGTCTGGAAAAAAATACGGAAGGCTTCGCTGACTGGAAATAATATTTCCAGTATCACAGCGGCAATAAAAAACCGGCTATAGGCCGGTTTTTTATTGCCTGTCTTTATTATTGTTTTATTG
>JALVAL010000135.1 GCA_027011205.1 Gammaproteobacteria bacterium | reverse complement strand
GTGCTGCTCCGGAGATTTTTAGAGATCATATTTCTGTGCCCACAATTCCAGCTCTCGCACGAGCTCGTCATTATCTGGATGCCCAGGGCGCCAGTGGTCGGGTAACACTTATTATTACCGGTGGTTTGCGAGTGCCTGTTGACTTTGTCAAAGCACTGGCTCTTGGGGCTGATGGTATTGCTATTGCCAATAGTGCAATGCAGGCTATTGGTTGTGTGGCTGCCAGAATGTGCAATACCAACAATTGTCCCACAGGCATTGCCACACAAAAAAGAGGCCTGCGTCAGCGACTTAATATTAAAGCATCGGCTCGTCAATTAGATACTTTTTTAACTGCTTCAGTTGAATTAATGCAGGTGATGTCTCGTGCCTGTGGTCATGATCACTTTAAGCAGTTCAGCCCTGATGACCTGTCTACCTGGCATCGTGAAATGGCTTTTTTATCCGGGGTACAATTTTCAGGTATAATGAAGCCGTAAAAACAGTCTGATATCTGCTTTTAAAAGCTGAAAAATTATCAGTATCTTCTATACTTAAACCCTGTATATTAAATATGCAAGAACTGTAGAAAACAAGGAGGGATATTGATTTATATGTTTAATCCAGGCCTGAAATTACCGAAACAGGAAATTATTAGTGACCATTATCAGGGCATATTGCCTGATGTGTTATCGGTTCAGAACTGGTTAAATAAACGTGTTCCAGGTGACCGAAATGCACTGCTGAAAACCCTGATACAGTTAAACCGCGTGCAATGTGAGCCTGAAGTTCGGGTGACACTGATGAGTATTATGGATAAGGAAATCCATAAAGAGCTGGATTATCTGTTTAAGAAAACTGAGAGGGTGTCTTTTCCTCTTAGTGAAGAATATCAGTCCTTAATTGATATTATGCAGCATCTTTTGCTGGAAAGTTCTCTGGCTTATCAGATAGTGATAACTGACATTGTTAGAGATGATAATTATATTAATCAGTATCTGGGCAGTTTATTACCAGAAGCCTTATATAAGGCATTGTTTTATCTATCGCGCCTATTGGTAGAACGCTATGAATTTTATCTTGCCGAACCTGTCTATATCTGGCAGGAACTTAACCAGCTGTACCTTTTAACTGAACGAATAGGTGCACAGCATGAAATAATGCACTCCAAAAATTCCATACAACATATTTATTTAAAAATTGTTATCCTGCGATTGCTTGATCCCTACCGACTGATGCGTCTGGAGGCCAGAAAAATACACCTGTTACTGGAAAAATGGGTTGCTCATTGCGATATTATTGGCTTTGCTAACAGGGAACCTGAGCAGCATTTTGTGGTTGATTTACTGGCAGATAAAGCACCTCATTGTTTTGATGGCAGAACGGATGGTATAAAAAACAAACTGGAATATGAAGGCCGTATTATTGATATGGAACCTTTACACATTTTTATTGATGAATATCTGTCCAAAATGGAACAGGATCAGCATCAGCAGAGCTCAAATTATCAGTCGCGTATTTATTATGAAATGCTACAGCGAATAAAAAATGAGTTGAAAAATTTTAATGACAGAAGTGAAGAGCGAGTACTTTCCGGTAATGAAATTAAACTGGTTTCCGGTTTGCGAGCCTGTCATCATTTTATCAGTCATCAAAAAACCTTTGATCCGCAAAGGGAAATACATGCATGGCAGGAGCAAAAACTACAGGAAGTGGTGCAGTCTCAGGAGCAGGATAATTCTGAAATTAATCTTATTAATCTCCTGGAAGAAGAAAAACTACTCAATAAAAAAAATCCAATGGGAGAGCTGCAGTCTGTCAATCCCTTTATGAGAGAAGTGGATATAGTAGGGGATGAGTGGGAACAGATTTATAGGACATCTGTGGTACAGGCACATCTGGAAGAATCTCAGGATCACCTTACCCAGAAAATGCAGGAGCATAACTGGAAGCAAAGAAATGAAAGCTCGCATGGTATGCTGCTGGTGAGTCGTAATGATATTGAAATGCCCATAGCGGTTGGAATGCTGGTGGCTTATCGTTTAACGGTAGAAAAAGCCTATTGTCTGGCCAGTGTTAAATGGCTAAGAATAAACCCTCATAAGGGTATGGCAATTGGTGTGCATTTGATAGCTGTACAATCCAGGCCCATTGCTGTTAAGGGTGAAGAAGGGGTTGGAGCCGGGGGACAATACCATAGAGCATTTTTAATAGCAGAAAATAATACTCGAGATCGAAATAATCATCTGCACCTGATTGTTCCTGCAGGAATTTATGATATTGACAGTATCCTTAAAGTCTGGCACAAGCAGAAACTAAACCGGGTTAAAATAGAAAATATTTTAGAAGCCACCGATTCGTTTGAACGGATGGCTTTTAAAGTGATTAAAAACAAAAAATAATCAACAACCCTTAAGGATTGCCATTCACAGCGATCCAGAAAGGAAACTGACCACTGGCAATTTTTGTTTTCAGGGTCATGGTGTCGGCATTAATAACTGCAATTGCATTTTCTCTGGTTAAAGTAACATATATCCATCGGCTGTCTTTACTGGCTCGAATACCGTGCGGGCCTTTACCGACCTTAATATTTCTGGCTTCCAGAGTGCGGGTGTTAATGACCGTAATATAATCATCACCAATAGCAGCAGTAGCGGCAAATTTTCCATTGGGAAAGACATCAATCCCACCATGACCATTGCCTACTGTTATGACTTTTTTAACCCGGCCTGATGCTAAATCCACTACAGCTACATGATGAACAAAATCACGTACAAAGGCGGTTTTTTCATCAGCAGATAAATCCAGATTGTGGGGGCCGGTAATACCGGGCACAGCAATAACACGAATCATTTTTCGGGTTCTGGTATCAATAACAGCGATACCGTCACCTCCTTGCAGGGTTACATAGGCCAGACTGCCATCGTTGGTAAAACGGACATTATGCGGCCCCTTTTTTACTTTAATGGTATCGATAACCTTAAGCGTGGCCAGCTTGATAACGGTAAGATCCCCGGAACCCTGATTACTCACATAAGCAAACTGTCCATCGGGAGTGACTTTAACCCCTTTAGGCGCCTTACCGGTTTTAATAATAGCCACCTGTTTGCCGTTGCTGGTATTGAACACATACAGGCTGTTGGTGGAGGGGCTGGTGGATAATAATAGTTTATTGTCCGGCGTAATAGCTGTATAAAGCATATTGGGTCCGCCCTGCCAGGTGTTCTGCTGCGGGAAGGTTTCAATGGCGGCGCTTTTTTTCATTGAAATATAAACAGTTTCAGGAAAATCTCGACGACTGACAGGACTGGTTTTTACTATTGGGGTATTGGGAGCGGGTTGCGCGTTTACTTTGGCCAGACTGGAAAACCAGGCGGCCAGATCGGTTATATCCTGAGTGGACAAACTGGCTGCCATCGTATTCATGGTGGGATCTTTGCGGCTGCCATTTTTAAAAGACGTCAGTTGTTTAATAATATAAGCCTGTTTCTGTCCGGCCAGATTGGGAAACTCTTCACTTAATCCTATACCGTTGTTTCCGTGACAACCTGCACAGGCTGCGGCTTTGGTTTTCCCCTGGGCAATATCACCGGCCATAAGGGTATGACTTAATGTCAGTAAAGCGGCACTGGCAAAAGCCAGATTAAAAAACTTTGTTTTCATTTTTTCTGGTATCCATTCGTTGTTTGTTATTGACTAATAACAGGTTTAATAAAAATAAAAAGAAAAGAAAAAACTTTCTTTAAACTGACTTACAGGGCGTCAGGAAGCTGGTTTTTATTCCCGCTAAATAAAAAAAAGTGGTTTCTGCTGTTTTCAGGGAATAAATTTTGATTTGATCACGCCCTGTAGTTAAGCATTCAGGCTTGCATGAGAAATTAATACAATGCATTTTTTTAAACGTAAAAAAAATCGACAGCAGTACTTCCAGCAGATGACCATGCCGTGGAGAGAACGGCTTTATAATGTGGCTCTGAGACAAACCCGTACTTCTGCCAGGGCAGAAGACTGGGTTCAGGAAACGTTTATGCGTGCCTGGCAGGATTTTGATGATTTAGCGGATCCTCAGGCGGTTTATGCCTGGTTATTAAAAATACTGGATCATGTGATTGCGGATGATATAAGAAAAGAGGCTAGAAGACAGCAGATTGCCCCGGTTATTTCAACTGAGGAACTGTTTCTGCAGGAACAGCACAGTTCTTATCAGGGACCCTTTGAGCAGTTGCTGCAGCAACAGACCGATCAGCAGTTGATAAAGGCCATACAGTCTTTACCGGAGGATTTTGGCAAGGTTATTTTATTACGGGATATTGAAGGACTGAGTTATCAGGAGTTATCCCGGATTCTGGCTGTTCCTGAGGGAACCATTATGAGTCGTTTGTCACGCGGACGGCGTTTGTTAAGCAATATTTTAAACCGATCAGACAGGCAGGGGAAATTACCGCAAACCGATAAGACTACGAAGGGGATTTATAAATGAGTGATAACAGAAATTTAAAAGCCCTGCATCTGGAAATTCAGAATTTACTGGCCGGTTATGTGGATGACAGCCTGAGTGAAACAGAAAAATACATTGTAGAGGCTCATCTTGCAGGCTGTCTGACCTGCAGGATGGATGTTGAACGCCAGCAGCAGATCAGCCAGAGACTGAATCACCTGCCGCTATCTCGGCTGCCTGCACATTTACAGCAGAAACTGGACAGGATCCCCGAGCAGCCGCTCCCGATGTCTGGAAAAAAAACTGTGCGGGATCATTGGAAGGTATTGCGTAATGGCTTTAATAAGCGCATTCAGATAAAACCATTAATAACTCTGAGTGGCTGGGCGGTTGCCCTGATACTGATGCTGGTGTTGCTGCTGCCGTTAAAACCGTCAGATAATCAGCAAACTATTCCGATGGTGGCTCAGGTGCTGGCAGAATATCAGAGTGCGGGTATTTCCGGACAATTTAACCTGCATAGCAAAGTGGGGGTTAATGCACCGGCCAGCTGGCCGGATGCCAGGGTTCTGGCCAGTTGGGAAACCAGTATTGGCGGTGCTCCGGCTACAGCCTACGCAGTCAGAACAGGCAATCATATTGTGTTTCAATATGCAGTTACAGAAAAAGTTTTTTTTCGTAACCCGGTGGTGCGTATGAAAGTAGCAAAGGAAGGGCGTTACCAGGCAAAAGAAAATGGTTTAATGGTAGTTGCCCTGCCGGTTAAAAAAGCCGGACTGTTAATTGTGGGGCCTGAAAAAGCGATACCCGAAATCAAGTCCATTAGTTTGTAAGATATCGATAGACAGGTACAGGTTCTCACTGCAGGAGCGTGGGAACCAGGAAACAGTGTTTATTCTGAGTGTCCGTCAGCCTAAGGTCCTTCCTCGTCTTCTTCACGTTCAATGGCATCAAGTTCAGCTTCCATTTCTTCATCAGTCATAGGTTTATAGCGTGACTCATCAGCCCTGTCCGTCTCGGTACTGGCGACTGTTTCTTCGGAGGCTGTGCCTGCCGCAGCAGTAGCCACAGTGGCGGCCGCCGCAGCCGTACCGGCAGCGCTGTCACTGGAGGGATTATTTGCCTGCTCCTGTGCTTCCTGCTCGGTTTTTCTTTTGCCGATAATACGAGAAAAGACTACACCTAGCTCAAATAACAGCCAGATAGGAATAGCTAACAAGATTTGGGAGATAATATCAGGAGGAGTTAATAACATGCCTATGACAAATGAGCCCACAATGATATAGGGACGTTTTTCAGCCAGTTTATCGGCATTGGTCACACCGGTAATGGTTAGTACAATGGTGATAATGGGTACTTCAAAAGCCAGGCCAAAAGCAAAAAACATTTTTAAAATAAAATCAAGATACTGGCTGATATCTGTCATCATGGCCACCCCTTCGGGAGTGGTGGCGGTGAAAAAGGCAAACATCAGCGGAAAAACGACATAAAAAGAAAATACAATGCCGGAATAAAACAGAAATACACTGGATGCCAGCAGCGGCAGCGCCAGACGCTTTTCATGGCGATACAGTCCCGGTGCAACAAATGACCATAACTGATAGAAAATATAAGGGATGGCAATAAAAATTGAGGTGACCAGGCTCAGTTTAAAGGGGGTTAAAAAGGGGGCTGCAACACCCGTGGCAATCATGGTGCTGCCTTCAGGTAACTGTGCCAGTAGTGGTGCGGCCACGATGTGGTACAGGTCATTAGCGAAAAAGAACAGTACGACAAAGATGGCGATAACCACCACCACTATCCGTAGAATGCGATCACGCAATTCAATTAAATGAGCCATGAAGGGTTGCTCATGTTCCATTTGCTGTTCGCTTTGTGTGTTCTGGTCTGTGCTCATATAGGTATAAAATAACTGCGGTTAGTAATTAGTCTAAGGGCTGAATCTAAGATGCTTTCGGACTGTCGGGAGCAGATGAAGTCTGGGTAATAGCTGCTTTATCATTATTATTATTGTTATTAACAGAGCTGTCAGCAGTCACACGATTGTGCTCATCCGGTTCCTGGATTTCCAGCAAATCATCCATTTTAGTGGCTTCGCGTAAGGACTCAGTTTCAGAAGAAATAGCTGAATTCATGGCACTGGCCGCATTTTTATACTCATCGGCCAGTTTCTGCTGTTCTTCCAGAATGTGTTTTAAATCTTCGTCTTTTAATTCTTTATTGATATCGTCCTTAATATTGCTGATGAAGCGGTTAGCCTTACCCACATATTTGCCTACGGTGCGAGCCACAGCGGGTAGACGCTCCGGGCCGATCACCAGCAGTGCGACTATGCCAATAAGAGATAATTCCCAAAAGCCAATATCAAACATATCTAAAGAATATACCCTGGATAATTGTTTTTCGACAAGTGTGCCACAGACATACAATCTTTCGTGAATAAACTTATCGAAATAAAAAGAGGTTAAAAATGGACGGGCTTATTAATTAAACCTGTTCTTTCTTCTCAGGGGTGCTTTCTACGCTACCTTCTATAGTCGCACCGGATTTATTATCAAGCGGAGTGTCGGTAGTTTTAGCGGTGCCTTCAGAATTGTTTTCTTCTTCTTTCATGGCCGTTTTAAAGTTTTTAATGGCACCACCCAGATCACCACCGATATTGCGCAGTTTCTTGGCTCCAAATAAAACCAGAACAATTGCCAGAATAATTAATAATTCAGTAACGCCAAATCCCATCGGATTCTCCTGTCATTAAATAGATACTTAAACCCTTCACTTTACCAAAACTAGTCACCCTGAGGTGAAAAAAGTGGAAGCAGAGTACTTAAAAACCGGGCAGGTTTTTACCGCCCAGTAAATGGATATGAAGATGGAATACTTCCTGACCACCTTCTTTTCCGGTGTTGATAATAGTCCGAAAGCCACCGGATAATCCTTGATCCTCCGCAAGCCTGGGTAATTTTAACATCATATAGACTATCAGGTCATGATGTGATTCATTTAATTTTACCAGTGATTCAATATGCACTTTAGGGATCACCAGTAAATGCACATCGGCTTTGGGATTAATATCCTTAAAAACCAGAATCTTATCGTCCTGATAGACAATATCCGCAGGGATATCCCCGGCAATAATTTTGCAGAACAGACAATCTGACATTTTCTAAACACCCTCTAACTTAATCAAGCCCCTGGCGAGTATGCACTGATATCTGATACGGACTTTAAATTAAAAATTTGCTAAACATGCTGAGTCATCACAAAACTATTACTTACTCTTCCTGGAGGCTTTTTCCTCGATTCCTGATATTCCAAAACGACGAGCCAGTTCATTAAGCACATCATTCGGTCCTAAATCATGATAGGACAGCATCACCAGGGTATGAAACCATAAATCAGCAGTTTCATAGATAATTTCATCTTTTTTACCGCCTTTAGAGGCAATAACCGTTTCAGTGGCTTCTTCACCCACTTTCTTTAAAATCGTATCCTGTCCCTTATGATATAGACTGGCTACATAAGAAGAATCTGGATCCGCCTGTTTACGTTGTTCCAGAGTTTGAGCCAGTTGTGCAAGAATCTCATCGGACATATTATTTAACTTTATATAATTTAACTTTAATGGGCAGAATATATGCTAGGTCGGGCTTATCTATTTGTAAATCTCAGCGGGATTTTTTAACACCGGTTCAACCGCCTGCCATTGTTCGGACTGTGGATTCAGTTTAAAGTAAAAACAGCTTTCTCTGCCTGTATGACAGGCGATACCACCAATTTGTTCAATACTTAACAATAACACATCCTTGTCACAATCCACACGAATGGATTTTATTTTCTGCACATGACCGGACTCTTCGCCTTTAGGCCAGAGCTTCTGGCGGGAACGGGACCAGTAAACGGCACGTCCCATATCCAGTGTCATCGCCAGGGATTCTTTGTTCATCCAGGCAAACATTACGACTTTGCCGGTTTTTTCATCCTGGGCAATGGCCGGGATCAGACCCTGATCATCCCATTTTAATTCATCCAGCCACTGGCGGTTTATAGCTGACTGTTTCACAGGCGTACCTCAATACCACGTTCTGCCATATGGCGTTTGGCTTCAGCAATACTGTATTCAGCAAAGTGAAAAATACTGGCTGCCAGCACGGCATCGGCATGGCCATCAATTACCCCTTCGGCCAGATGATCCAGGTTTCCGACACCCCCGGAAGCAATGACCGGTACGGCGACATTATCACTGATAGTACGGGTTAAGGGCAGATCAAAGCCATTTTTTACGCCGTCATTATCCATACTGGTGACTAATAATTCTCCGGCGCCGTAAGAGACCATTTTTTTGGACCATTCAATGGCATCAATTCCGGTGGGTTTGCGTCCGCCGTGAGTAAAAATTTCCCAGCGAGGCGGTTCATTTTCTGTCTCGGTGCCGGGTTTACCGGCAACCTGTTTGGCGTCAATAGCAACGACGATACATTGATTTCCAAATTTTTCAGCGGCTTCGCGCACAAAATCCGGATTAGCCACGGCAGCGGAGTTAATGGCCACCTTGTCAGCACCGGCATTGAGCATCAGACGGACATCATCCACCGTGCGGATCCCGCCGCCAACGGTCAGGGGAATAAAAATTTCACCGGCTACCTGTTCCACCACATGCACAATAGTATCGCGCCCTTCATGAGTGGCGGTAATATCCAGAAAAGTCAGTTCATCAGCGCCTTCACTATTATAACGACGGGCCACTTCCACGGGATCTCCGGCATCACGGATATCAACAAATTGTACCCCTTTTACCACTCGGCCTTTATCCACGTCCAGACAGGGGATAATTCGTTTTGCTAATGACATTTTCTTATCCTAAGCGGTTAGCTTATCAGCCAGTTTCTGACCTTCGGCAAAATCCAGAGTGCCTTCGTAAATAGCACGGCCGGTAATGGCACCGGATATACCATGGTGGGCTACTTTGCCTAAAGCTTCTACATCACCCAGATTATGAATGCCACCGGAAGCGATAACCGGGATATTAATAGCCTGAGCCAGTTTTACAGTATTTTCAACATTGGCACCCTGCATCATACCGTCACGGCTGATGTCAGTGTAAATTATGGCATCGACACCATCACCTTCAAAACGTCGGGACAAGTCAAATAAATCGACCTCAGAGACTTCTGCCCAGCCTTTAATAGCCACTTTACCGTCAACGGCATCCAGACCGACAATGACATTACCTGGAAACTGTTTGCATAATTCGGTGACAAAAGCGGGATCTTCTACGGCCTTGGTACCAATAATAACATAGGCGACACCGGCGTTTAGATAGGCTTCTACGGTTTCAATACTGCGGATACCACCGCCAATTTCAACGGGCAGATCCGGATAGCTTTTAGTGATTTGCTGGATAATCTCGCCATTAACCGGCCGGCCTTCAAAAGCGCCGTTAAGATCCACCAGATGCAAACGACGTGCACCGACATCATACCAGCGACCGGCCATTGCTACCGGATTATCGGAAAAAACCGTATCATCATCCATGCGGCCCTGGCGCAGACGTACACACTGGCCGTCTTTTAAGTCAATCGCAGGTATCAAAATCATAATTAATTTCTCTTAATCTCGTATAAGTTATCAGGCAGGATATTTACGCACAACTGGAGCTGTCATAACTGCCGTCCCAGTTAATAAAATTGTGAAACAGCTGCAATCCTGCATCGGCACTTTTTTCCGGGTGAAACTGAGTGGCAAAAATATTATCAGCAGCCAGAGCCACACAAAGCGGATGGCCATAGACAGTAGAACCGGCCACTGGCCCGGGTGTTTGTGGTACTACAAAATAACTATGGACAAAATAAAACCGCTGGTTTTGTGGAATATTCTGCCACAGCGGGTGTTTTATTTGCTGATTAACCTGATTCCAGCCCATATGTGGAATTTTCAGGTGTTCATTCTGAGAAACTGCAGAACTGGATGTGGGATCCGTAAGACCATCGGCAAAACGTTCAACTTCACCAGGGATAATGTTCAGACATGCCACTCCGCCATTTTCAGCACTATGGGTCATTAAGGCCTGCATACCGATGCAGATACCTAAAAAAGGTTTATTGGCAGCTGCCTGTTTAATGGTATCGATCAGGTCAAGGCGCTGCATTTCACCCATGCAGTCACGCATGGCTCCGACGCCGGGTAAGAGTACCCGATCGGCATTGGCAATAAGATGCCTGTCAGCTGTGACTTTTACAGATACATGACTGTCGGCATGCTCTAATGCCTTGGCAACAGAGTGCAGATTACCCATTCCATAATCTATAACCGCAATGTTTATTTGTCTGGACATAATACCGGTTCAAATTCAATCATTAAAAAAAGGTATTATAAACTACCCTTGGTTGAAGGGATAGTGCCCTGCATACGCGGGTCGGGGCTGATAGCCATGCGTACTGCTCTGCCAAAAGCCTTAAATACGGTTTCGGCAATATGGTGACTATTATTGCCCCGAATAGTATCAATATGCAGAGTCACCAGTGCATGATTGACAAAACCCTGAAAAAATTCATGAAACAACTCGGTATCAAAATGGCCGACGGTTTCACGGGGGTATATTACCTGATCTTCCAGTCCGGGGCGTCCGGAAAAGTCAATGACCACCCGGGACAGGGCTTCATCCAGCGGTACATAAGCATGACCGTAGCGGGTAATGCCTTTTTTATCACCCAGGGCTTTGTGCATGGCCATACCCAGAGTAATACCAATATCTTCAGCTGTGTGATGGGCATCAATCTCCAGATCGCCTTTAGCCCTGACGTTAATGTCAATCATTCCGTGACGGGCAATTTGATCCATCATGTGTTCAAGAAATGGAACACCGGTATCAAAATTCCCCTGACCACTACCGTCAAGGTTTATATCGACCTCAATACGGGTCTCATTGGTATCACGTTTTACTGATGCCTGTCTGGCCATAAGCTTTGCCAACTCCTGATACGGTAATTAATGCTGAATAGTTACGTTTTTTCTATACCCGAATTTGCACTCGAATATTTATTATAACCAATCTTTAAGGTTTACAGTAGAGAATAGCGGTCTTTTCCATGCCGTAAACCCAATACCTCGCCTTAAAAAGATGAGGCTTTTGGGAAATAGCTGTCACCTCTGCTATCCTCGACCCCAGGGACGAGGACTTACGAGGTGCGGGGTAAAAT
>JALVAL010000134.1 GCA_027011205.1 Gammaproteobacteria bacterium | reverse complement strand
GGAGGATGGAGGTATAAAATAACTGCTGTCACATCATGTGAACAGTAATCAGTTGATTAATAATATACTGATATACCCTGATATTGTCAACCAGCAAACCAGGAAAAAGTGAAATTAATGGTAAATTACAGAGGTTTTATCAGGAAAATCTTACAAGAAAGCAGCATTGAGCATTGAGCGCTCAACGCTGCTCTTTGCCGCTCTTCAACATTAATCTCTTAACAGGCTCCCCTTTTACCAGATGCTGTTCGATAATATCATCCAGATCCTCTTCATCTACATAAGTGTACCAGATACCTTCGGGGTAAATGACAATGACCGGGCCTTCATTACAGCGGCCGAGGCAACCGGCACTGTTAATTCTTACCTGTCCTTCGTTGTGGATCCCCAGTTCTTTACAACGGTTTTTTACGTATTTTTGCATCTGCCGGGCATTAAAGCGCTGACAGCAGGCCGAGCCGTCTTCCCGGTCATTGGTGCAAAAGAACAGATGCCTGGAATAATAGGACATTTAGAAAGGTTCTCCGGTTTTACATTATAAAGGCTGATATAATAACAAACTTTCAGATAATATTAACCAGAGTCCGGATATTAAGTTTTGACTGTTCAACACACTATTTCTCAACTTGCCAGCCAGTGTGTGCTGTGCGGACTGTGCATTCCTCATTGCCCGACTTACCGGGTGTTTCATACAGAAAATGAATCTCCCCGTGGTCGGATAAGCCTGTTTAAGGCTCTGGCGGATGGTGATTTAAGCCTGTCTGATCCACTGTTTGAGACTCTGGATCACTGTCTGGGCTGTCGAGCCTGTGAAAGTATGTGTCCCTCCCAGGTTAATTACTCAAAAATCAGTGACTTAAGCCGTCAGTTACTAGCAGAAACGATTCAAAGTCAGCAATCTGTTAAGCAGAAGATAGCACAATCGGTTTTACAAAATCGTTCCTTGCGGTCTCTGGCAAAGCTGTCAGGCCAGTTAATGAAAAAAGGTCAGCCCTCACTGGCTGAATATTATCCAGTTGATAATGCCATAGGACAGGTGCTGTTATTTACCGGCTGTACCGGTGAGCTGTTTGAAACTCAGACCCTGCTGGATGGTATTGTATTGCTTAATGCCTGTGGTTATAACGTCCTGATACCCGAGGCGCAGCAATGTTGCGGAGCAATAAAGCGTCGTCAGGGTGATCTGGACGGCATGTATCAACAAATGCATCAGAATATTGAGGCGTTTACACCTCTGCTTAAAAACAGTCAGGCAATTATCAGTTTAAATAACCACTGTTCCGGGCAGTTGCGGGAATACCACGTCCTGATGGTGGGTGATGATAGTGAAACGGTGGCAAAACACAGTTTTGATATTATTACTTTTTTACAGCATGCCCTGGAAAAGAAAAAAATGTCCTTTCAACCCCTTGAACATAAGATTTTGCTGCATACCAGCTGCAGTTTAAAAAATGTGCTTCAGGAGGAATCTGCTCTGCAATCCCTGCTGGAGCAGATTCCCGGATCGGGCATCCACAAGCTGGATGCACAGATTTGCTGTGGTGCAGCGGGCAGTTACCGACTTCAATATCCTGAAATTGCCGATCAGTTACTGGATGATAAAATAAAGCAGATAGTAGTGTATAATAAAAGTACCTTACTGGTTTCTTCCAATCTGGGTTGTTCAATGCATTATAAACAGGGGCTGAAAAAACAGGGTCTGGATATTGAAATTATACATCCGGTTAGTCTGCTGGCAAGGCAGTTAAGTCTAAAGAAAAGTTTTGTTGATACAGGGAGTTTTTAAAGGGGTTTAATATGTCTTTCAAATCGCAAAATCGTCAATTTTCTGCTCTGGATCAGTTTTTGATTAATATTGATACCGGGGTGCGTACGCTGTTTGGGGCGCCTGAAGTGACTGAGCGTACAAACCCTGCTCAGTCACAGTCTGACGGCGAACTGAGTGAAGCTGAGCTCAAGCTGGCCGGACGTTTAATGCGTATTAATCATGCCGGTGAGGTATCTGCTCAGGGGCTTTATCAGGGGCAGGCTTTAACTGCAAAATTACCGGAAGTACGGACACAGATGCAGCGTGCCGCTCAGGAGGAGAATGACCATCTGGCCTGGTGTGAGTCTCGTTGTCATGAACTGGGAACTCATGTCAGTGTTTTAAATCCTTTGTGGTATCTCGGTTCTTTAACCATTGGGGCTATTGCTGGTAAAGCCGGGGATAAATGGAGCCTGGGCTTTGTGGCTGAGACAGAACATCAGGTAGTGCGTCATCTGGATCAGCATTTACAACAAATTGCCCCGCAGGATCAGAAAAGCCGGGCAATACTGGAACAGATGAAGATAGACGAGCAGCATCATGCGACCCTTGCTGAAGGTGCCGGCAGTGCTAATTTGCCTGCCGCCGTTAAAATGGCTATGAAAATAACCTCTAAAGTAATGACGGGCGGGGCTTATTATTTATAGCCCCTGTTATATAAAGAAATCAACAAAAGATCGGGGTTGTTCCAGAGCAGAAGCTTTCTGGATCGTCTGGTAGGTATCCTGAATGTCTTTTTCAGTTTGAGAAGACTGGCGGGATAAAAAGTCGGCTTGCGGGGTATTTTCAGTTGCGGATTGTGTTTGTTTTTCCCGCACCTGCGCTGACAGTTCAACACGAGCCTGGGCTTCCATCCGTGCGGCTTCTGATGCTACGGAACGATCCTGTGCGGATGGATCAGCTGGTGCAGTGGCCGCTCTGCGGATCTGTTGCGCCTTGTTCAAATTGGCCTGAGGATCGTCAGAAACACGGGAGGTATCAATATTAACTTCCCCCCCTACCGCATAACGCTTACCATCCGAACCGGTTTCGTAATCAAAACTGGCACCGCCTTTAGCCAGGTTCCCGGCAGCTGATAAATGTGCCTGTTCATGGGCTTTAACCTGCGCATCTCTGCGTTTTAGATCCTGTAGCTGTTGCCGTTGCCGTTCAGAAAGTTCCTGCCCTGATGGTGTTCTGGTCTTTTCTGGTGGAGTTTGTACGCTATTATCTTCCTTTGCTTCCTCAGCTCCGGATTTCTGCCGGGGTGACTCAGTCGCCTCATTTTCTTTAGCTGCAGCAAGCCCCTGCCCGGAAATAGTTAATTGATCAGCATTATTATTCAGTACAGAACTATTCTGTAAAACCGGTCGTTTGCCCTGAACGGAATCTGAAACCATTACGGATTCCACGGACTGGTTTATTGAACTGACTGTCGGACTTATAGTTGAAGTTTCCATAAGATACTATTTTTAATGAGATATTTTTCCAATTTATCCTAAATAAATCAGTTGAAACGTAGCGAGAATGATCAGAGTGCTGGAGATACAAAGGTTTTACAGGTTATTTTGGCTTTATTCGTAGTCACCCTACGGGTGAAGTCAAAATATTCTGGAAAGCTTTGTAGATTCAGTGCTATGGACATTCGCAGTAGGTTCAACTGATTTATTT
>JALVAL010000133.1 GCA_027011205.1 Gammaproteobacteria bacterium | reverse complement strand
ATATAAAAGCAGTCTATAATAAAAACTAATAGCAACTGTTCAGCATACATTTTCGTATCAGGTTTTTCTGAATATTTATTTTTGAATAAAAATAACAGGCTAATTATAATATGCGTAAAACACTCCTGATTTTTTTTATATTACTACTGGTTCTATTAAATACCTCCTGTTCCACTTCCACCTGGAAAAAAGATGACAGCTATAATCCGGATACTCAGGAAATAGAAAAAGTTGAATTTTCACCTTATTATCAGCTTAAAACTCAATTAATTGACCAGAAGCTTGAACTGATACTGGTTTCTCACTTGCATAAAGAAACCATACCTGGCTCCTATACCCTGAAAAAACACACTAAGCGACTCCTGCCTAATGATTATATGGTCGAAAATGATGTAGTAATGTATCTGAGAAATAAATCTGAACAGTCGGTTAATCTGGAATTTCTGGCAGTAGCCCTGGATCAGAAAAAACTGCCCTATTCCTCACGCAAAATTTTTCTTCCTGCAGGTACTTCAAAGAGCTACCGGCTGGGTCAGATTCCAGTGGATTTCAGACAGACCAGTTCAATGTCAAAATTGAATACCTCACCAGGCAGCATCAGGAAAAACAATACGATATGTTAAGAGTCCCGATTGATAATATCAGTAATATGAAAAGAGGAATTGGCAAGTTCATGGATTTCTGACAGATATTTTAAATCTTCCGGGGTATCAATATCCTGCAGCTGGCGCAGTTCCTGCCAGCTGATATTCAGCCCGGTTAAGGTTTGACGAGTTTGCTGCATAACCCGCTCAGTTCCCCAGAGAATATTATTAAAACTGCCGGGAAACAGACTTTTAGCACCAACCAGTACATAACCACCATCTCTGGCAGGTGAAAAGACCATATCCTTATCATCCAGAGTATCTATCGCATTTTGAAAATCCTGCCGGGTAAAAAAAGGACAGTCAGTACCAATTAATATGGCTTTGGAATACCTTTGCAAGGAAGACTCTAAAGCATGGTACATCCGCTCACCCAGATCCATACCTTTCTGAGGGCTTATTTCCATATCAGGAAAACCATTCTGTACTGAAAAATACCGGATATCGCTTTCCGGAGTAATTGCCATACAGACAGGAGCCAGATGATAAGCGCTGATATTTTTAATGGTAAACTGAAGTAAAGCAGAATACAGCTGTGTTGCCCCCTGCTCTCCCAGAGATGGGATCAGGCGTGTTTTTACCTGACCAGCTACCGGCTTTCTGGCAAAAATAATTATTTGTACATCAGAATAACGATACGCTATTTTAGTCATCTGAAGGATAATATTTTTTATGTAAAAGTTCAGGTTTTACACCAAAAAAATACTGTAAACGCAGAGACCACATAAACAAAATTGTTTTAAAAATTCCCTGTTTCTGCCAGCGTCTGGATGAACTGCAAACAGGTTTTCTGATACAGGCAGGGCGGGAAAATTTAATCAGACGTTTGCTAAACTCAATATCTTCCATCAGTTCAATTTGCGGAATACCACCGCTGTCACGATACAGATTACGGTGAATAAAGATCGCCTGATCACCGGTTGCAATACCGCTTAAACAGGAACGCCAGTTCATCATAAATTCAATAATACGAAACATCCAGTGCTGACCAGACAGGTGAATATTAAAACGTCCCCAGGCCGCGCTCTGTTCAAGTGCCTGCAAAATTAATACATCCGCCTGTTCCGGTAATACAGTGTCTGCATGTAAAAAAACAAACACCTCTCCAGTAGCCATTTTTGCCCCTATGATCTGCTGACGGGCACGACCTCTGGTAACCGATAACATTCGATCGACATAGGGTCTGGCTATCTGGCAGGTATTATCAGAACTTTTTCCATCCACCAGAATGACTTCATGTCCTCTTTGTCTGAATGGCTGCAGTTTTTGCAAAAAAGATTCTATATTATCTGCTTCATTAAGTACGGGAACTATAATTGAAACAGCTTGCCATGACATCAGCTTATAGCACCACCGCAACTGCTGCCCTGACCGGCAGTACAGGCATAACAATGGCCGGCTACCACAATATTTTTATCGGATAGTTCAGATGGATTTACATTAGAGATATGCAGGATTTCTTCACCCTGAGCTGTTTTACGGGTTAATGGCAGGCCCAGCATCTGATTAAAGTCACAGTCATACAGATAACCCTGCCAGTCTACACTGAGTTGATAACGGCACATCAGTCCTGCAAGGTTATTATCAGAATGAGAATCCTGCAGTAACTGCATATAAGGCTGAAATTCCTGTCTGGACATTAACAGACTGCCAAAACGTTTTACCGGTACATTGGTTATGGTAAAGAGCTGGTTAAACACAATATCAAACTTTTCAGCCAGAAACTTTTTATAATCTGTTTCCAGTATTTGTTGGTCAGGCGCAAGGACTGCACCCTGCGGATTATAAACCAGATTAAGTATTAAATTGCTTTCAGCCTGACCATAAGTTAATTGATTAAGTTTTAGTAAAGCCTCGATACTACTTTTAAAAACACCACTACCTCTTTGTTTATCAACATTTTCTTCCAGATAACATGGTAGTGATGCAACAATTTCAACCTGTTTGTCTGCCAGTTCTTCGATGAGTCTTTCATAACCCGGTTCATTTAATATAGTGAGATTACAACGGTCGATAATATGCACATTTAATTGCCTTAAAGAGCTGATAAGCTCAATAAACTGCGGATGCATTTCAGGAGCACCACCGGTCAGATCAACAATTTGAATGTGATTTTTTTCAATAAAGGCCAGGGTATCCGATAAAACTTCAGAACTCATTTCTTCCGTCCGTTTAGGCCCTGCATTAACATGACAATGCTGACACTGCTGATTGCAGCGATAACCAAGATTGATCTGCAGAACATCCAGCTGTTTGCGTTTTATCTCTGGGAATGTAATTTCCTGCAACAGGGGCAAAGTATCAAGCATATTATAAATCTAACTACGAGGTTTAAAGAATGGTAAGCATTTACCGTTGATATAAGATGACTAAAAAAGAAGACATGAGATCAAGGTAAGGTTACCAGTTGGTCAAAATTGGCACTTTCCAGAATGTGGGTAACTTCATCATTGGCATTAATAATTTTTATCCGTTCTCTGTTACGTTCTACAAACTCCCATAGAGCAATAATCATCCCAAGAGCAGAAGAGTCCAGATATTCCGAATCTTTTAAATCCAGCACATACTCCTGAACCTGAGCTATATCAGTATAGGATCGACGAAACTCAGATGCCAGAGGGAACTGAAATTTACCAATAATTTTAATCGTCAACACATTTCCATCATCAGATGTGCTGGTAAGAATTGACATATGGTGTAAGCCCTCAACTTAAATAATTGCTAAATACTGCTTATGTGTTGCAAATTGTAAATTCCATAAGATGAATTTTAGCGGTATTTGAAAAAAATCGCTATCTTTATAAAGACTATAGC
>JALVAL010000132.1 GCA_027011205.1 Gammaproteobacteria bacterium | reverse complement strand
GGCCTGAATCATACAACCAGATAGTAATAGTACAAAAGTTAATTTTTTCATTAATTAAAATCTTTTTTTATTGGAAAGAATAAAAGTTATCAATGACAGATGCTGGAGTCAAATATGACTATTTAGTTCCAACACCTTGATGCATCAATAAAACTAAGGATTTGATTTATCTTAACTGATAATTTATTCCCGCATAAATGGTGCGTTCCATTCCTGGTGCAAACTCACGTCCTCTATAAGCATTATACGAGGCTAATGTTGCATAACGTTCATCGGTCAGATTCATTATCCGAGCATAAAGTTCCAGGCTATCTTTATTCCCCATATCCACAAAATGATTTATCCGGAAATTAAACAGTTCATGGCCATTGTATTTCTGAGTATTTTCATTATTCATATAATATGAACCCAAATATGAATATTCCAGTTCCATACGTCCGCCATTAAGAATAGTCGGACGATAATTTAATGTGGCATTACCCAGGTTATTGGGTGCTGCAGGCAGTTCATTACCGCTAAAATTACTACCCTTTTCAGTCCAGTCCTCATAGGTCTGTTTGGTATATGAATAACTGATACCAAGATTCCATTTTTTGTTAAACTGATAATCGGCGCCCAGTTCCAGGCCCTTATGACGTGTGTCACCGGCATTAGTCGTATAACGATCACCAGTTACAGGATCCTCATAGGTGACTAAATCATCCGTCTTATCCATTAAATAATATGATGCTTCAAAACTTAACTTATTTAACAGACGTCCACGCAACCCCAGTTCATAACTATTCACTTCCACAGGGTCCAGATCCAGTGATGCCTGATTACTACCAGGTCTAAAAAGTTGCCCTTCGGAAGGTACCCGAAACGAGTTTCTATAACTGATAAAGCCATTCAGAGTTTCATTAAATGCCCAGGTTGCACCAATTTTAGGACTCCAGTGTTCAAATGAAACTGTAGCATCCTCTGGACGATTAATTTTCATGGAAAAACGCATACTGTCAGGCCGGTATCTGAATAATCCGCTGGACATATTATTATCATAATCATATTCAACATTATCATAGCGTAAACCTGCCGTTACTCTTAATTTATCGATTGGTGAAGTTTCCAGATGAATATAAGGAGCAATACCAGTATAAGTTACATCATAATCATATATTTTATCCTGTTTGATATAATAGTCATAAACACCATCTGCATTTTTAGTTGAATCAAAATAGTGCTCTTTTCGACTGCCGGGACTATAGTCGAGATCGGTACCAATAATTAAACGGGTTCTATAGGGTTCAAAATCGGTACGATATTTAAGCAATAAACCAAGAGACTGATTTTCCGTCTTTTTAATACTGGGATCATAGGTAAATGACCAGTTAGGCAGATATTCCATTTCATTATTACGCAAATACGGAGTAATTGTCAGTAAGGAATCACCATACTCCTGTTCATAACTGGTCGATAATCGAAGTGCTTTCACATCACGGTAGGAAACACCATAATAATTTTTAGTAGGGTTATGTTTATAGTCGTCTTCAGACAGTTTAGATGAACCGGCTGTCTGCTGATCAATATTCGAACCACTAATAACGGTTTCCAAACTTGCACCATTACTTAAAACTGAATCCCAGCGGGCAGTACCAGCCACTCGATCATAATCTGTTTTATCTCGCCAGCCATCGGTGTGAGTAATATTTAAATC
The DNA here is from genome assembly GCA_027011205.1 of Gammaproteobacteria bacterium. Lineage (GTDB taxonomy): Bacteria > Pseudomonadota > Gammaproteobacteria > GRL18 > GRL18 > JANELJ01. The sequence goes on along the minus strand of JALVAL010000132.1, from coordinate 10,017 downwards.
ACCCCGCATACCATTATCACCCCAGGTATTACCACCACTAAGGAGTATTCTGCCCCAGCCGTATTCACCGCCTTCCAGACCCAGATCAAATTCAGGCTCAAGGGGTGCTGGACGTGTTCTAACATTAATAATGCCGCCAATGGCATCACTGCCATACAGGGCAGTACCCGGTCCTTTAGTGACCTCTACAGACTGAGCTTGTGGTAAATTAGTTTCATATAATGCATTATGATTAAAAAAGCCGGTGGAGCGAGTTGGAATACCATTTTCCAGATATAAATAAACCGGCTTGGTGGTAATAGGCTGACGCATCATCAACATATGCCCCTCACCTCCGGTCACATTAACATGCACGCCTGGAATACGATTTAATAATTCCGACGGGTGACCCGGTTTAACCTCATCAATTTCTTTCTCATCAATAACATCAACGGTTTCCGGTACTTCACTTTTTAAGGTTTCCTCCCTGGTACCGGTAACTGTTATCTGGGGTATATCCAGTTCGTATTCCTCAGCGAAGCTTGAGCCAAAAGAGCTCATTGAAAGCAAAACAACCAGGTAAAGTATTTTGTGTTTTGTTGTTATCATTATCAATCCCGTATTATAGTTATTTAAAAATGCAAAAACAGCTTATTAGCAATTATCAAGCCAAATATAAGTCATTGTTTTTAAATTATTTTTCTATAATGGATTTTTATAAATGAGTTATATAACACAGTTAAAGTAGCATATAACCTAAAATCGAAAGGCTATATAATTTACGAAAATAGTCATTCTAAATAATAAAGTACATCTGAGAGCGTAGGCATTTTGCTCACGTCAGTTTTTTTATAGGGAATAGATTAATAATAGGGATGCGGGCAGGATGCCCTCACTCCGGCATAAGGACAAATCTTATTTGCCTGGGGGATTTAGGAGAGGTTAATCATCTGTCGTAGACAGATAAGCCATAATGGCCTGAATTTCTTCGGGTTCCATGTCTTCAAACAAATCTTCGGCGTATTCATGCCAGCGTTCTCCGGTGGCAAAATGTTGAATCTGTCTGGTCATATATTCTGTGTATTGGCCAGATAATGGTGGGGTTTCCGAACCCTTCTTGCCTTTGCCATTTTTGCCGTGACAAAGTTTACAGTCATCTACATACATTTCTTTGCCTGATTCAATATCACCATCAACTCTGGCAATATTAAACACTTTTTTGGCTATTAAAAGTTTCTCATAAGCGGTGGTATTTTTATCAAACTCCGGCATTTTGCTGGTCAGTTTGATTTGTGACAGGTACGCCGCTATGGAAGGTATATCCTCATCCGGTAACTCACGGTCATTGGCATAAGGACGCATGGGCATATTTTTACGTTTTTCCGATTTAAAATTTTTAACCTGCTCCATAATATATTTAGCGGGCAAACCTGCCAGACGCGGATATTCACCCTTTTTACCACCCTGACCAAATTCACCATGACAGCCGGCACAAACTTCATGAATTTCTTCACCCAGATCCAGATCTATTTCTGCAGCCATCTGTTCTTCAGTCATATCCTCAGCATGGCCTACTGAGATAAATAAAAAAGCACCAAAAAACATTAAGTATTTAAACATAAACAAATCTCACCTAAACAGCAACCATCAAGGTAAATCACCTTTTTTAAATAAATAATAGCCTATAGAAGCACAGAAGGTACCCAGTAAAACCGGATAAGCAATGGCCCAGAGTATATATCCGGCTTCTGAGAAATTGTCCAGGATAATATAGGCCGAGGGTCCCAGTATAACCAGTTGCGGATCAAACAAGACCATGGCTGCGGTTCTGAATACCTGTAATGGATTAATGAGCGAAATAGCCACTGCAGTTTCTGAAGGCAGACCTTCACGGATCATAATACCGAGAAGTATCAAATCTAGAAATAACAATAAGGTCAGCCAGACCACAAAAGCCAGCCCCTGTGCCACATCAGACGAGCGTGCCAGAGTAGAAATCAACATACCAATACCCAGAAAACACCAGGCCACAGCCAGTAATAAGCCAGTGTAGCTGGCAAATAACACCCAGGGAATATCAGCCCCTTTAATCGCAGTCCATATAACAGCACCAATCATAGCCAGAAAAACAGGTAAAAATACGACAATAAAGCGCCCCAGAAAACGTCCCCAAAACCAGGCTGAAAGTGAGATGGGTAATGATAACAGGTATTCAAACACCCCCGCTTCCCTGTCACCAGCTACTGAACGAACCGTAGTAATTAATACAAACACCGGCAGGATAGCAATCGTCAACTGTATATAGGTAATTAATAAACGAGTTAACCCGGTAAACCCCATAATACGACTTTCAGTAATACCAAAGACAAACAGCAGCACCACAATACCGCCAAATACACCACTGTACACAATAAACCATTTAGCTCTGAGTGACTCAATAATATCAGCCCATGCTGTTAACCATAAATGTTTCATTTAATCTTCACTTTTTAAATATCAAATAACCTACGACTTACGACTTTTAATTATGCTCAAGATTACCACCATGAATATTGAGTTTCTTTTCCACTTTTTCTATATGCTTTACAGCTTGCTCATAATTTAATGCACCTTCAGTTTTATTTTTCTCAGCTCCCAGACCATAGCCCATAGGAGAAATTTCTCCTTTAACAAACCAGGCTTTTTTAGCCTCCAGCCAGTCATTGGTTTTATAATCGTTAACCCATAGTTCTGTTTTCGGGTCATTTTTATAGGGCTGTGTTTCCAGCCATAATACTGCACAGCCCATATCATCAAATTTATAAACTCTGGAACGTTTACCCTCAGGAAATACCCTGACCTGAGCAGAAAAATCATGATCACTGAGCATCATCTGACAGCGTTGACAGGTGTCTCTATCCCACTTAACTTCAACAGGGCCGGTTTGATCATTTTTACCACAGCCCGTTAACAACACCAGCATTGAAACAATTGTAAATAAAGCAAAAAGAAATCTAGGCATTTTTTCTCTCTTCCATATGGATGTCTTTTAAAATAGCCGCATAACGGGACAGTACGCCCAGAAAGCGTAAACGGTCTGGCCCTGCTACGGTACCATGCCAGACCAGGCCTGCAGTATCAGAGTCCGCCGTATCGGTTTTAAATTTCCAGAGCTTAATCGCTTTGGCAAAGGCTTCGTCTACTCGTTTAATAGTGATTACAGTCTTTAATACACTATCCAGATCAACTTCATCTTCAACCCTGTCATCGAGTATAACCAGCCCCTGATCCATTTCAATCACCCGATTAACCAGTGAAGCCACTTCATCCAGGCGATGACTGGAGATTAACATCACCGCCTCGTCTTTCTTTTCTGCCAGCAACTGAAAGAAAATATGTCGGGCATCAGGGTCAAGGTTTGCTGCCGGTTCATCAAGGATTAGAATCTTTGCTGCACGTCCCAGTGCAATACTGATTAATAACTTCTGTTTCTGGCCACCGGACAATTTAACAAAAGGCCGGGATTTTAATTGTTCAAAATCCAGACCAAGGCGTTCTGCCACATGAATCATTTCCTGTGGATCGGATCCACAGAGACTGGCAGAAAAATGAATTAACTGACCCACCGGCATTTTAAGTGGCGGCGGCAACTGAGGAACAAAGCCGATGTCTTTAAGGACAATCTGTCGTTCCAGACGGGGATTATGACCATTGACCAGAACTTCACCGTCAAAGGTATATTCACCCAGCAAACAACGGATCATGGTGGTTTTTCCTGCGCCATTAGAACCCACCAGTGCGATTCTGTCTCCAGTGGTTATATTTAAATTCAGGCCTTTAAGTACTTCTGTACGCCGAAAGGTCTTTTTTACATTATTAAATTGAATCATCAGGATTGCTGTTCCTTAGTTTCTGTCTGCTGTTGCCTGCTTTCCGGCATTAACGAACGCTCCACCTCAGGTTTAGTGGCTTTATGACTCAGGCCCTTAAATTCAAAATTAAGGGAGTTGGTTGGACAGGCATCAACGCAAAGACCGCAGCGGGTACAGTCTGCACCCAGACCAATTTCGACATCTGTACTTCGATTTTTAATCGTTACATCCAGTACATGAGGCACCAGACAAACACTACGGCAGTCCCCTTCATGCTTACAGTCCGTCATATCATAGGTAACGCGAACCGGTGAAAAAATACCGACCAGTCCATAGGTAATGCCTATGGGACAGACGTAACGACACCATGCACGACGGGACAAAAACACTTCAAATAACAACAGAAATGCGACCCATATCAATGCCAGAGTAGGACCGTAAATAATAGCCCGGCTTAAAATACCCGTAGGTGAAATAAATTCATACACGGTATAACCGGTAAGTAGAGCCAGTAAAGCAAAAATAATATAAAAGACCGTACGTACACCACGATGAAAGGTATAGTTTTTTGCCAGACCGCGTGCAGCCAGCCATAAATGCAGTTTTTCTGTCCATTCTGCCAGCAGATGGTAAGGACAGACCCAGGAACAGAAAGTTCTGCCGCCTAAAATAAACCAGAGTATAAAGATGGTACTAATACCAATCACCAGATTGATCAGAACCTGTTTATGTGCCAGCATAACCTGCAAAGCTGAATTTAAGTCTGCCATATGGAAACCCATAAAACGTGATGCAGTTAATGCGCCTTCCAGCAATTGAATATCCAGTGAATAAGAAAGTACAAATAACAGGTTCACAAATATCAGTGTGAACCAGCGACGTTTACGCCATTTGTTTTTGGAATTTTTATGGTGTTCATCATGCAGAGCTTCCAGTTGTGCTTTGGTTACTTTTTCACCTTTTTTATAGAAATATATTTTTTGTACTTCTGGGGAAAGTTCTGCTTTAGCAGGCTTACGTGGTGCTCTGCCCAGTAATTGTAAAAAAGATTCGAGAGATCGGTTCATGAGTGTCCCTTACTTTTATTAATATATTCAGCACTCAGGGGCAATTTGGTCACCTGATCATAATCAACAACTATAGCAGCCTGTTCTGCCGGGCAGATCATTTCACAGACCCCACACCCCACACAACCATCATATACAACCGGTTTCATATGTTTAACGCCATTTCTTTGTTCAATTAATTCCAGCCCAATGGCCCGTTTAGGTGGACACTGATTTTTATCGCCGGATGGATATTGACCATCCTGACACTGGTTATAGCGTTGTTCAATGGGACAGGCCTGCACACATAAGTCACAGATTTCCACATCATAGGGATGATCTTTCAAAGGAATGGGATTCCAGCGGTCTATTTTCTCATAACGCAAAACACCATTATAATCCGAGCCACGAGCAATACCTTTAAAACCTTTACCTGCCACCGCTAAACATAATTTTGGTTTATCCAGTTTCGCAAGGCCCATTCGAGTATCTTTAACATAATCAAGAATATGTGTAAGAGAACCGGTTGGACAGGCAAGCACACATTGCAGCCCGTCACAGGAAAAGTCACAGGCCTGTTCACGGGCATTAATATAAGCACTTCCCAAACCAAAACCATCTTCAAGATCATCCAGTTTAACGGCATTTACCGGACAGACCTGGACACATTGACCACATTTGATACAGGAGGCCAGATAATCTTTTTCATCTAAAGCCCCCGGTGGCCTCATAATCAGGCGGGTGTCAGCATGTCCCTTAAGTGGAATAAATCCAGCCAGGGAAATACCGGTAATGCCTGCTGTCAATGCCACAGAACGCAGAAACTGCCGTCTGGCTTCCTGTGCGCGTCGACCTGGACCACGAGCAATCTGTTTCTTTTTTATCGTGTTTTTGCTCGTAGTTTTTTGTTCTGGGTTATCATTTGTAACTTGATTCATGTAAATACCCTTTCAGACGTTTTTCGAGCTCTGTTTCATTTCTGTTCTGACTTTCCTGATTATTTTTTTTCAGTTTGCTTGCAACTGATTTTTCTTCCTTTTCTAATGAGCTGACATTCATAAACGGTTTTTTATCTCGTAAAATTAGATCGGGCTCACTAAAAGGAGCCAGTTTTTCCAGAAAATCAATTAATTCCAGTACCGCTGAACCTTTATAAAACTGTGCCCCTTCAACATCCTGCCAGAGACGATCCGAATAGGCGTAAATATCATGAGGAGTATCCCCAATTCCATTTTTATCCTCATCAAAGCCCTCATAATCATCCCAGTAGTTACCTTCCCAGATATTTCTGTTAGCAGTTTTTCCACCCGAAACAACGACCTGAGTGATATTAGCCTTAAATTGATTTCTTTTGAAAACATTATCTTTCCAATCTGCCAGAAAACGAATACCAATACCATTAAAAGCAATCAGGTTATTAATAAAATAGTTTGTTGTGTCTGGCTGATAAGGTGAAACATCAATCGATAAAGCGGTAGAACTAAAAACAATTTTATTATTTTCGACCTTAATATCAGAAGTCTCTTTAAATCCAATTCCGATCCCAGCGGCACCAGTTGCATGAGAAATAATATTATTTTTTATCACCACTCCATCGCTATACATTAAAAATATACCCACGGAATTATTATAATACTCGTTATACTGCACATCATTATATTGAGCATACATAAAATGCAGTCCATAACGTCCACCATGACTGACATTATGATGAATAATATTATTTTTTGAATACCAGACCACCATATCACGTACATTTCGCATAGTATTATAAGTAATCTTATTATCAAAACTATACCACAGGCGAATAGAATCACCTCGCATACCTAAACTTTCATCTTTTGAAGAAATGGTATTACGTTTAATCACATTATTTTTTGATTTTTGTAAGTCAATGCCAAAAAGACAGTTATCGATGACATTGTCTTTAACAACATTAAAATCCCCCCGCACCTGTACACCAGCATCTAAATCATTATGATAAGAACCAGAATTAGTTAAATGCAGATTTTTTATCTCCGCGCCATTAGTCTTTAGAACAATAACGGAGCCTTTCCCACCTGAATCAATAGTTACTTTACCCTGACCATCCAGAGTAACCGGTTGTTTAACAACAACAGGACCGGCATAGGTACCAGGAGGAATGACCAGAACATCACCTTTTTTCAATTTATCTACAAGTGGTTGCAGCGGAGGATAAGTGCTGACAGAATGGCTACCTTTATCGGCTGGAAGAGATGCAAAAATTGCCGAAGAAAAGAACAATAGTGAAACAAATATAACGCGATATATCATCGTTTAATCAAATCTTATATAAAATATTAGGTAGCTATTCAGCCCTGAACATTTACACTCAGAATACGCTCAGGACTGTAACGAATTGCTAAAAAGCTATTATAAAGATTCTTTACGACGCATTAAAGCAATTGCTGCAAGTATTATTGAATTCACCATCATTAAAGCAAAACCAATACTTGGATAAGAAAAAGTAGCAAATTGAGCCACCTTGCCTTCACCAAAAACAGTAGGCATAAAGGGTTTAACCGTAAAGGCCCCCATAGAATTTAAGGTATGTCCATACCACCAGAGCCAGGCGGAATAATCAATAACAAAAAACACCGGCAATGCCATTGGTACTAAAACCATTAACCAGTAGATTAGATTATTTTTAGATCGGGTTCCTACAACAATCAATAACAACATAGCACCCAGCAGACCAAAATACACAATATTTGTGGCTAATCTCAGCTTTTTAACCATGGGACGGATTTCATCCTGGTTATTAAAATAACGCCCTAACACTTTTCCATAATGCCAGGCCATTAACTGGTAGGCATTACCTTTCCAGGGTTCAGAAACACGCCCATTGCTTAAATCATTTTCATAAGTGCTTTGAAGTTCTTCAATTAAACGAGTTTTTTCATCTACCTGTTCTTCTTTACTGGATTCAGCACTTTGTTCATCAGTTACTTCATCCTTATAGTTTTTACCCGCCAATGAAGCTTTCAACTGTTTTAATGCCTTTGTCGAATCCATGGGCTTTACATCCAGCCCCAGGGTTTTATCATTGGCATCCTGATCCAGTTGATTCATTAAGGCATAAAGATAGCCCTCATTCTCGTATTTAATACCATCGGTTTTATAAATAGTCATGGTCATCCAGACAGCATTGCCCGTAAAAGCGATAATAAGAAATATTCGACGTCTTTTGGGATTGGAAATAGCAAAACCAATGACCATAATAATCAGCAGAGTAATTAAAAAAGGAGAGAATCCTCGTTCAATAGGTCCACCAGCGGCTATTGGATACATGCCAACATAGTGATTAATGGTGTCCATTTCATGAACACAGTCCAGGGCTTCTTCTTCATTGATTTCATCTTTAACAACCAGTGAACAACCATTAAATACGCCGTTCATATGAAAATTTATGCGTACACCGTCAGGAAAAGCAGCCTCCGGATAGTTGGGGGCTGTTAAAGCAACCCACCAGATTGGCACAAAATAAATGGCAATCATCAATAATATCGAAGCGATTGACAGGGAGGTGATAATTAATGGACGTTTTGCATCATTCATTGGAGATGATCCTTATATTATATTAGCAATTCCTACCCCCAGGTTCTTGCTAATATACTTCTTAATAACAAAATTACACAGCTTAAATTGTCGGTTCTCAATTTTGTACATTTTCACCCAAAAAGCCCTTATATCCATAAAGATATAAGGGCTGATTGTTAGCCTGACGCTTATTATTTTATTACAGTATGAATGCAATAAAAACTTACAACTTAGTCAAAGTCAGGATTTGTCCAGTCTTTGGACGGTGCCAGATCTTCCTTTGGCACAGGAATACTGGCAACATAACTGATTACATTGACCAGGTCTTCATCAGAGAAGTTTTTAATTTGCTCAACCATATCTGGGTTGGCATTACGACGCTTGCCATCACGGATCCATTCAAACTGTCTCGCCATATATTTATAATGTTGTCCCTGAATCCTTGGATAATATTTCTCTCCATCTCCCTGACCAACATCACCATGACATTTTACACAATTATCATGAAACAACTTTTTGCCTTTTGCCAGATCTGCAGTTATAGGACCTTTACCATTGTCCGGATTCATTTTTAGTTTCTGAATATAAGCCGTTACATCAGCAATCGCCTGTTCATCACCAATGGATTCGGGCAGAGCAAATGGATACATGGTCGGATTATCACGGTTTAATGCACGGATATCCGCTAACTGCTTAATCAGAACTCTACGGTGCTGACCTGCTAATTGAGGGAAAGTACCGTCTTTAGTACCCCAGCCTTCGGGCAGGTGACACGCTGAACACACTTCAAAAACGTCCAGTCCATTTTCTAAATCCGGCGTTAAATGTAAGGCAGCATCCTGCTCACCACCACCTTTGTTCCAGCCCAGACTTTTTGCATGCTCATCAGATAATTCATCAGTTGCCAGAGCAAAACTGCTTAATGCGATAACTGATGTGAATGCCAGCATACTTATTGCTGATTTTAATTTCATTTCAGGTAAACTCCCTTCAAATTTTAGAATAACACTTGGAACCTAATTTCAAGATTGTTGCAATTTTTTCATATCAGGAAAAATTTAGCCTTGATAAATATCAAAATAACCAAGTAAAACAATCAGAAATAGCCCTAACAATAACAGGGTTATTTGTCAGGGCTATTGGTTAATTAAATCCAAAGAGGTATTACTGAGTAGAGAGCCATTCTGCAATTGCTTTCTTTTCTTCATCAGTAGTCATATGGGTAATACCTTTCATGGCTGCAGTCATACCGTTGTTACGTTTACCAGATTGGATATCTTTAATCTGATTAAACAGATATTCTGCATTATTGCCTGCCAGTTTAGGATAAGTAGGCATAATAGGAGTTTTACCGTCCTTGCCATGACAGGCAGAACAACCACCCTTGGCTGGATTCAGAAAAAGTGCCTGGCCATCAAGTGCCATTGCACTTGAGGTAGCACCAATACCAGCAATATATAAAGCAGCGATAGCAATTTTAGATAATTTTTTCATAATATTTCCTATTGATTCTATTGAAGTTTAACTTATTTATATTAGGACAAAAACAAAAGATTATGCGCCCTGATTCAAGCCTACAT
>JALVAL010000131.1 GCA_027011205.1 Gammaproteobacteria bacterium | reverse complement strand
TGTAGTGGTTCGTTTAACGTCTAAAAAACCGGTTAAAGAACCTTTTATCACATTTATAGCTGATATGAGGTGGCGTACCGGCCATTTTAACCGGGAATATACTTTTCTGCTGGACCCGCCAAAATTTGTAAAAAAACAGAGTCGTATAAAGCTCCGGAAAACTCAAAAGAATTCAGCCCGATCTGCTGTTAAAGGTTCTGCTGGAAAAGCACCTGTCACACACGGAATAACAAAAAATCATAATAAATCTCAACACAGAGACTATAGTGCTGTCATTGCCAACCACCGGGGCGAAAGGACATATACTACCAGACGATCCGATACATTATGGAAAATTGCACAAAATGTCCGTCCTGATAATGGTGTAACCACCTACCAAACCATGCAGGCTATTTTTGTTCTAAATCAAAATGCCTTTATTCATGGTGATGTTAACCTGTTAAAACAACAACAGATTCTGACTCTGCCTGATAGTAATGAAGTCAGACAAATTAACGGCAAAGCTCCTCTCAAAGCTTCTCGGACGGGTAAAACATCCAGCACCGAAAATTATGCATTGAAGGACCAGAAGTCTCCCGGCCAGGTCATTGAGCCCAGTCAGCCAGACAGCTCAGAAACTGCTGTAAAAGAAACTAGTAGCAATAAAGATCAGGCTCGTCTTAAGATTATTCCACCGAATGAAACATTACTAAACAAACCGGTGACCAGTAAAAAAGATCTGCTGCTGATAAACAAGGCACTTAAGACATCCATGGATACCATTAAACTACTGCAGACAGAAAATGAACTGCTCAATAAGCAGGTCGACAATTTAAATAAAAAAATAAATAATCTTGATTCACACAATCTGGAACTCAATCATAAAATTATTGAAATAACACGTCTGCTTAAAGACATACGTGACAATAACAATGAGTCCGAGACACAAAGCAAACAGAATGAAGTCGCTGCAGAAAATATTGCAGAACAGAAAACCATAGATAATGCTGAACAGACTATTGAATCCAGACTCAGCGTGACAAGCTTTGCCCGGGCAAGTGAAGCCACAGTTCCCGGCATAGATATTGAATCAACCACCAGTCAAACACAGAACAACTATTCATTTATTAAGGAGATACTGAACAACCCTGTATTTACTGTGACCCTGGCTATTTTTGCTATTATTGTGCTTATCGCCAGCTACCTTACTATAAAAAGACAAAGAACCAGGCAAGAAGAAAATAAGGCCGACTTCCCCCCCCCTGATACAGCGGTAAGACCTGATCAGGCTGAACAAAATTCAGTATTGTCATCCCATAAATCAGTTAAATCTATTAACCATGATGTCCCCATTGACCTGACGCCTTCTAATATATCTGTTGAGGAAAAACATGAGGACGATATGGACTTTTTTGAGTACTTTGAAAAAAAAATTGATTCCCCTGATGATACATCTGCACTAAACACCGAAACGGAAACAGACGACTCTTCAGCAATTGATTTATCACTGGATATCAGTGAACAGGATATTGATGATTATAAACAGAGTATTTCAGCCAGTAATGTTCCACAAGCTGCTGAAGAGCGTCCCATCGCTGATATTTTAAGTGAGATCGATACCTATATTGCTTATGGTAATTACAATACAGCCGAAGACATAATAACCAGTGAAATTATAAAATCGCCTCTCAATAAAGATTTAAATCTGAAGCTGTTTGAATGTTATGCTCTGGAAAATAAACGTTATGAGTATATCCAGCATGCAAAACTGATACTTAACCTGTTAAATGAACATATGGTTTTACGCCACCGAGTAGAAAATATCTATCAGCAAACCTGGAATGAAACACTGGATATCACACAATTAAACTAAATAGTGTCCATCCGGAAATTGCCTTCCTGGCAATTTACCGGAACGTAAAAGAAAAAGTGTGATTTTTCTTTTACTCCATTTTCAACGACTTACGGTCGTCAAAAATGAGCAGCACATCCCTGTGCCGCTAGTGTGCATCAATAAATGGATGCACACTAAATACGCTTTTATCATGCTGTCAGGCATCAGGCTTAAGATTTTTAACTTTACGGTATAGAGTCCTCTCACTCACACCCAGCTTTTCAGCCAGGCATTTATGTTCACCTTTATATTTATTATTTAACCACTCCAGGTAGCCTTTCTCACATTGTTCCAGACTGATAATTTTCGATATAACAAAGTCCTTCTGGCTATCTGGTTCTGAGAATTTAACGTTATTTTCTATCAATATCTCATCGGGTAAATGCGACATTTCAATAACTCTGGCATCTGCCATAACCTTTGCATATTCCAGAATATTCCTGAGCTCACGGATATTTCCAGGAAAAGTATATTGAGAAAAAAAGCTCATAACCTCATCAGAGACTGACAAAGTTTTAGACTGACAGATACGCTTAAGAATGGTTTCCACTAATAAAGGTATGTCACTGCTGCGTTCTCGCAGCGCAGGTATACGAACAGGAAAGGTACTGATTCGATAATACAGGTCTTCTCTAAACTGACCATTTTTTACCATGGCTTTTAAATTTTTGTGGGTAGCACAGATAAGTCTGAAATTACTTTTTTTCTGTTCCAGTCCACCCACCCGTCGGAATGTTCTGGTTTCTATTAAACGCAATAATTTAACCTGAAGGGATAAGGGAATATCACCAATTTCATCAAGAAACAAAGTCCCCCCTTCAGCTTCTTCGACCAGGCCTTTTTTCTTAAAAACAGCCCCTGTGAAAGCTCCCTTTTCATGGCCAAACAATTCACTTTCAAATAACGACTCTGATAAACCGGAACATTCTACTGTCACACAGGCCGAAGAATTACGGGCACTGGCCTGATGAATAGCATGAGCAACCAGTTCCTTACCACTACCGGATTCTCCCAGTAATAAGACCGATACATCATGTAAAGCTACCCGATTAATCAGTGATAATAATTGATTAAACTGACGAGATTTACCCACCATGCCCTGTTGTCCGGCAATAGGGCTGGCATGCTTTATGGTTTTCATTATTTCCAGAAAATAAGTTTTGCCATCAGAACTGTGAATAGGATAAAGAGACACATCCACATGCACATTACCATAGCGAGTATGATGTATATGCAGTACCCGCTGGTTTTTATAGGTTTGTTTGGCTAATTGTAAAGGACATGATTCGCCCTCCTGATCGCAACTACGTGAATATCGATGCGATAATTCAAAACAATACGCCTGCGCAAAATCCTGCGAGGTATCATCTATAGCTCTATTGCGTTCCATTGCGTACATATTACGATAACTGTGATTAGCAAATATAATCGTATAGTCATCGGAAATCAGAACCGCCGGTTCTTCATAGCTGTTCACAATATCCTGCAAATCTAATATAGGCTGCGTACTCATTAACTGACCATGAAAGTTTTAGTGTTTATTATCTTAAAGCCCCTTAGTCCGGGCAACAACTAAATATCAATTTATTATTAATAAAAACACTAACATCAACTGACTGGATAAG
>JALVAL010000130.1 GCA_027011205.1 Gammaproteobacteria bacterium | reverse complement strand
AGGACGTCCTCAGATTCATGGAGCAACCTGATGTCCCTTTTACCAATAACCAGGGTGAAAACGATATCAGGATGACCAAAGTCCAACAGAAAATATCAGGCTGTTTCCGTAGTAAGGATGGCTCCGAAATCTTCTGTCGTGTGCGAGGTTATCTATCAACTTGCCGAAAGCATGGTGTGACTTCAAGCCATGCTATGGAAATGATATTTGATAAAAAATTGCCAGATTTCATTTCAAAATGAAATTACGCTGAGCAGTTACAGAATTTTATGATATTACGATACTTAAATTGGTTTGAAGCATCTTTAAGTTCTGTCGAACTTTTATCTGCTGCTTCTGCACTAAATTTCTCAATAGCAGTGCTATAGTTCACTGTAGAATCATCTTCATTTAGTAAACTTTTATACAACTTTAGGGCATTACCATAACTTTTAATCTCATGTGCTTTTGCAAAAATAAGGTTATCTTTGCCTACATCATTATTCTTTTCCTTTGAAAATCTATATATAACAAATAGTGCTTTTGTATAATGCTCAATTAGTGACCTAAAAAGAATATTAGCAACATAAATATTATTTTCTTCTATTGCACTTAATATGCCGGTTTTTATGCTGTGACAACCATTTGAAAGACCAATGATACTCTTAATTGTCTCAGCATTATTTTTGGAATCACTTACGTTTGCAAGGTGAGGGATATTTACTTCATATATCCTACTAACTTTAGCATCAATATCTAAATTCATTTTTTCTCTACTGTAATCACTCTAAGTACTAGCAAAACATAACAAGTAGTTGACTGGTTTTCGTTTAATAATCGCACACTTTTGTTTATCACTCAAGAACTACCAGTTAAGCTTGTAATTCCTTTCTGGATAACACACAATAATGCGCACTAAGAAGTTTATGGATAAGCTCATGCAAAAATTACCTGATGAATTAAGTAAAAAATTTACTCAAATCCTCCTGGACAGGCAATTACCAAAGCCAGATCAATATTTTTGTACTAAATGGCTAAAATATTATTGGGATTTTTGCCATAAATACCATCACAGTCCATTTGTGTCGACCAGCTTACCCTTATTTTTGGGTAAATTGCAGGAAAAAAAGCAATCTGTTCAACAACAAAATCAGGCTAAATTTGCCATAGACTTGCTTTATGGCATGAATACACCTACACCCAGTCAACAAAATATTATCCCGGTTAAAACTCATTCGTATCAAATCCAGGATATTACTGAAAGAGACTATAATGATTCAATCGTTGAGGCCAATCTTAAAATAGCTCAAAAAACTGTAGCTCATATTTCAACACACTACTCCAATACACCACAATCGGAACCAGTATCTGTGCAACAGAGTTCTCCTAAAACCGCAGGACATAGTTGGGTATCTGTTTATCAACAGTTGGAGGATGAAATTAAACGACGTCATTATTCACCCAAAACATTGAAAGCGTATCGAACCTGGACTCGTCAGTTTCAAGGCTATACAAAAAGCAAAGATCACCATAATTTGTGTCAGAAGGATGTCATTGATTTTTTAACCTGGTTAGCGGTAGAAAGAGACGTATCTGCTTCCAGCCAGAACCAGGCATTTAATGCCTTACTTTTTTTGTTTAAACAGGTGTTAAAAAAAGAATTTGGTGAAATTAAAGGAGTCATACGAGCAAAACGAAAGCCTTACATTCCGGTCGTATTATCCAGGGATGAAATTGATCTCATCCTTGACCATTTAGATGAACCTGTCAATTTGGTTGTCAAGCTACTCTATGGTTGTGGCTTAAGAATTTCTGAAGGGGTGAATCTTCGTATACACAACTTTAATTTTGATACAGGTATTCTGACCATACATGACGGCACCAACAGTAGGCGCATTAGCGAAGGTAAAAAAGACAGAACGGTTCCTATTCCGCAAAGCATTATTCCCGAATTACAGGAGCAACTGCAAAAGACAGCCTCTCTTTATGAAGCGGATTTAAAAGCGGGTTATGCCGGAGTATTTTTACCTGATCAGTTAGAAAAAAAATACAAAAATGCACCAAAGGAATATATCTGGCAGTGGTTTTTTCCTGCACCAACACTGACCCTGATTAAGGATAAAAAGGAATACCGACGCTATCACCTTCATGATACGGTGGTTCAAAAAGCCATTAAAAAGGCTGTTAATTCAGCTCATATTATGAAAAGAGCTTCTGCTCATACGTTCAGGCACTCATTTGCGAGTCACCTTTTACAGGAAAATTATGATATACGCACCATTCAGGAGTTGTTGGGCCATAGTGATATCAGGACAACGATGAAATATACTCATACTTTACAGAGCAGGACGATTAAACAGGCAAAAAGCCCGTTGGATTTCACATCAGAAAGTGAGCAGTGTGAATGAATACTTAAGCATCCTGTTTGCTACCGACCGAAAATAAGTTGCCAGGTAACTTCTGCAATTGATGTTTTTATGGTTAAAGCAACATTATACGAATGTAACTACTGATTTTTACAGGAAAATGTTACAATCTGCTGTTTTAACTACTATGACCAGGTCAGGAATTACTATCAATGAGTCAGGCGTATAATCCAGAGCAGATCGAGCTTGAAGCGCAGCGCTATTGGGAAGAAAATCGCAGTTTTAATGTCGTTGAAGACGACACTAGAGAAAAATATTACTGTCTTTCCATGTTCCCCTATCCCAGCGGGCAATTACATATGGGGCATGTGCGCAATTATTCCATTGGGGATGTGCTGTCCCGTTTTATGCGTATGCAGGGAAAAAATGTTTTACAGCCCATGGGCTGGGATGCTTTTGGTCTGCCGGCAGAAAATGCCGCCATGAAAAATAAAGTAGCGCCGGGTAAGTGGACGCATCAGAATATTGATTATATGCGCGCTCAGCTGCAACGTCTGGGTTTTGGTTATGACTGGGACAGGGAAGTAAAAACCTGTGATCCGGATTATTATCGCTGGGAACAATGGCTGTTTACCCGGCTGTTTAAAAAAGGCATTGTGTATAAGAAAAATGCCATTGTAAACTGGGATCCGGTGGATCAGACTGTGCTGGCTAATGAGCAGGTGATTGACGGACGAGGCTGGCGTTCTGATGCGCTGGTGGAACGTAAGGAAATCCCGCAGTGGTTTTTAAAAATTACCAACTATGCCGAAGAATTATTAAACGATCTGGATCAACTGGATGGCTGGCCTGAACAGGTTCGCACCATGCAGAAAAACTGGATAGGTCGTTCAGAAGGGGCTGAAATCAGCTTTGATGTGGCTGATTCAGACGAGCAGATTAAAGTGTTTACCACCCGTCCTGATACCTTAATGGGGGTAAGCTATGTCGCCGTGGCCGCAGAACATCCGCTGTGTCTGAAAATGTCCGAAAACAATCCTCAACTGCAGGCCTTTATTGAGGAAGCCAAAGTGATGTCTACCGCTGAGGCAGATATGGAAACCATGGAAAAGAAAGGTATGGATATTGGTCTGCAGGCTATCCATCCGGTTAGTGGTGAAAAGATACCGGTTTATAGCGCCAATTTTGTGTTAATGGGCTATGGTGAAGGGGCTGTTATGTCCGTACCGGCACATGATCAGCGTGATTATGAATTTGCCGTAAAGTATGACCTGCCCATTAAACAGGTCATAGCTCCGGCAGATGGTTCAGATATAGCGCTGGACAAAGAGGCTTTTACTGAAAAAGGTGTACTGGTCAATTCGGCACCATTTGATGGTTTAAGCTCTGTCGAGGCTATGGGTAAGATTACAGAGGCACTGGAGCAGTTCGGCCGGGGCAAAAAACGGATTCAATATCGTCTGCGTGACTGGGGTGTTTCCCGCCAGCGATACTGGGGTACGCCGATTCCGATTATAAATTGCCCTTCCTGTGGTTCAGTACCCGTACCTGAAGCTGATTTACCGGTTATACTGCCGGAAGATGTGGTGATCACCGGAGCCGGTTCGCCGCTTAAGAAAATGCCGGAATTTTACCAGTGCCAATGTCCCCAATGCGGCGCAGAGGCAGAGCGTGAAACGGATACCTTTGATACTTTTATGGAATCTTCCTGGTATTATGCCCGTTATTGCTGTGCGGATAATGAACAGGCTATGCTGGATGAGCGGGTTAATTACTGGTCACCAGTGGACCAGTATATTGGGGGTATTGAACACGCTATTTTGCATTTATTATATTCCCGTTTTTATCATAAACTGATGCGTGATGAGGGGCTGGTTAAAGGGGATGAACCCTTTAAAAATCTCCTGACTCAGGGTATGGTGCTCAAAGACGGGGCAAAAATGTCCAAGTCCAAGGGGAATACGGTGGATCCTCAGGGCATTATTCAAAAATACGGAGCCGACACCGCACGACTGTTTATGATGTATGCTGCGCCGCCGGAACAATCTCTGGAATGGTCCGATAGTGGTGTAGAAGGTCAGTATAAATTTCTGAAACGACTCTGGCGCACGGTTTATGAACATATTGACGCTGGTTCGGCGGGTGAGCTAAAACCGGAACTGCTGGATTCAGAGGCTAAAAAACTACGCCACAAACAGCACCAGACTATCGCTTCGGTCAGTGACGATATTGGCCGCAGACACACCTTTAATACCGCCATTGCCAAGGTACGCGAATTACTTAATATGATGGAAAAAATATCTGCCCAGCTGGAACGCTCTGAACAGGGACGTGCCTTAAAGCAGAATGTACTGGAAAGTGTATTATTAATGTTATCGCCTGTTATTCCACATCTTACGCATAAATTGTGGCAGGAACTGGGCCATGAAAACGCTATAATTGAACAACTCTGGCCGCAGGTAGATGAATCTGCTCTGGTGGAAGACACGGTGCAGTACGTGGTTCAGGTTAATGGTAAACTGCGGGACAAACTGGAAGTTGCCAGTGATACTGATAAGGGCACGATTGAAAAAATGGCTCTGGCAACGGCAGGAGCTATACGGAATATTGAGGGTAAAACAATACGTAAAGTGATTGTGGTACCCAATAAATTAGTCAATATTGTTGCCAGCTAATACGCAAACCGGGAAACAGAAAAAATGACACAATTACAGATAATAAAAACACAGCGCTTTTTTTTGCTGCCAGTTCTGCTGGTACTGCTTATCAGCGGCTGCGGTTTCCATTTACGCGGCGATCTGGTATTACCTTCACTGTATCAAAGAGTTTATCTGGTGGCTAACGGGCATACGGATATCAGTAAACCACTTAAAGCGGCTCTGGAAAGCGTAGGAACCAAAATGGAGCCTACAGCCCAGTCGGCCACCTCTGTAGTCACCTTATTATCTCGTGGTGTACAGCGCCGTGCATTAAATGTGGCAGGTAAGCAGATCAGGGAGTATGAACTGCAGTTAAATGTCGCTTTTGTCGTGCAGGACAGTACCGGAAAACAAATAGGGGATCAGCAAACGGTCAGTATTATTCGAACATTCCGCAATAATACCAGCAATGTACTGGGCACAGGCAATGAAGAAGATATTATCCGCCGGGAAATGAATCAGGCGGCTGTATTACAGATTTTACGCCGTATGAAGGCCATTGCAGAAAAATAATTCTGGACGGGTATTTTGCAAATTAAAGTTGATCAACTGCGCAACCACCTGAAAAATCAGCAGCTGCCTGTCTACATGGTGGCGGGTGATGAACCTCTGCAACATCGTGAATCAGTGGATATGCTGCGTAAGGCGACCAGGTATTTTGGTTATACAGAGCGGGAAGTTTATACTGCTGATGCCAGTTTTGACTGGGATAGTCTGGCGGCCATTGCCAGTGAGCTGTCACTGTTTGCGTCTCAACGTCTGGTAGAACTGCACTTGCCCACAGGTAAACCCTCTGATAAGGGTGTCGCCTTAATCGAATATTGTGAGCATCTGCCGCAGGATGTGATATTACTGATTGTGGCCGGGAAAGTGGAATCGGCTACTAAAAAAAGTAAATGGTATAAAGCTCTGGATAAAGTGGCCGGCATAGTCCATGTCTGGCCGATATCCGGGATGCAGCTTAATCAATGGTTAAATCAGCGTCTGCACAGTAAAGGGTTGTCCCTGCAGAGTGATGCCATACAGTTAATTGCCGATCGGATTGAGGGCAATTTACTGGCAGCTGATCAGGAAATTGAAAAGTTAAGTCTGCTTTATCCGGTTCGGGAACCAATGCTTGAGCTGACGGCTGAACAGGTATTTGAAGCGGTTTTTGACAGTGCCCGTTATAATGTATTTGATTTATTTGACTGTGCCTTATCCAGAGATTTGAAACGTGCTTTAAAAATACTGCATGGTCTTCAGGGCGAGGGTGAGTCAATGGTATTATTAATGACTCTGGTAGCTAAAGAAGTGCGTATGCTGGCAAAAATGACCGCCATTATGCAGGCGCAGGATCTGCAGTCTGCCATGAAAGCGTTTTATCTGTTTCCTAAACGTAAGCCGTTAATTTCCCGGACGATTAGTTCTACCCGGCCGGAGCATTGGCAGCATTTACTTGAACAACTGCTGGAACTGGATAAAATGGTTAAAGGAGTATTGCCCGGTGACCCCTGGGACAAAATGCAGCAGGTGCTGGCACAAATTGCACAACAAACTCTTAAGCTGGAAAATCAGTAGCTGGCAACTGATGTTTTCAGCTTTATTATTCTGACAAAATACACAGCATACAATGGAAGCGCTAATGGATATTAAACAATATATGACCCGGTTGGGACAGCAGGCACGACAGGCTTCACGGGTTCTGGCTCGTGCCAATAGTAAGCAGAAAAATACGGCTTTAAATGCCATTGCTGATTTACTGGAATCTTCAATTGATATCTTACTGGCAGAAAATAACAAAGATCTGGAAGCCGGAAAGGAGCGTGGTCTGGATGACGCTCTGCTGGATCGACTGGCTTTAAATAAAGAGCGGGTTGAGGGAATGGCGGAAGGTTTGCGTCAGATTGCGGCATTGCCTGATCCTGTGGGTGAGATATCCGATATGCATTATCAGCCATCAGGTCTGCAAATTGGTAAAATGCGTGTGCCTTTAGGTGTGATCGGGATTATTTATGAGTCCCGCCCTAATGTAACAGCAGATGCGGCGGCGTTATGTCTGAAATCCGGTAATGCCGCTATTTTACGCGGCGGTTCGGAAGCCATTCATTCCAATCAGGCGATTGCAGACTGTATTAAACAGGGTCTGAAAGAAGCCGGTCTGCCTGAAGACGTGGTGCAGGTCATTGAAACAACTGATCGGGATGCAGTGGGTGAGCTGATCACCATGCAGGAATATGTTGATGTGATTGTGCCTCGTGGCGGCAAGGGCTTAATTGCACGCATCAGCGGTAATGCCAGGGTTCCGGTAATCAAGCATCTAAACGGTATCTGTCATGTTTATATTGACGGCAGAGCGGATCATAAAAAAGCCATAGCGGTGGCCTTTAATGCCAAAACTCATCGCTATGGTGTGTGTAATGCCATGGAAACACTGCTGGTGGATAATGCGATTGTTAATGATGTTCTGCCTGAGCTGGCCAAAAAATATCAGCAGGAAGGGGTGGAACTGCGTTGTTGTGAGCGTAGTGCATCGGTGTTAGAGGGCGTGGTTGATAGCATACCTGTAATGGCTGAAGACTGGGATACGGAATATCTGGCACCAATTCTCTCCATTCGTGTCGTGGACGGGATTGATGATGCTATGGATCATATTTTTCAGCACAGCTCCGGACATACCGAAGCTATTATTACCGAAGATTACAGTCTGGCCCGGCGTTTCCTGGCAGAAGTGGATTCCAGTTCCGTTATGGTCAATGCTTCAACCCGTTTTGCCGATGGCTTTGAATATGGTCTGGGGGCTGAAATTGGTATCAGTACCGACAAGATCCACGCCCGTGGTCCTGTGGGTCTGGAGGGGCTGACTTCGCAGAAATACATTGTCCTGGGTGACGGTCATATTCGTCACTAATGGCTGTGCCTGAAAATTCTGCTGCTTTAATGCCCATAGGAATTTATGGCGGGACTTTTGACCCGATCCATTATGGGCATTTAAGACCTAATCTGGAATTATGCGAGCGTTTTAAGATGCGGGAAGTTCGTTTTATTCCAGCCTTGTTACCGCCTCACCGGGACAGTCCGGCAATTTCTGCCGAATTACGTCAACAGATGGTTGCTCTGGCCATTGCATCAGAGCCCTTATTTGTGCTGGATAAACGTGAACTGGAACGCGGCGGCCCTTCCTATATGGTCGATACCCTGAAAAGTCTGCGTCTGGATTTTCCGCAGTATCCCTTATGTCTGTTGCTGGGTATGGATGCTTTTATGGGGATCAATCAATGGTATCACTGGCAGGAATTACTGGATTATGCGCATATTATTATCAGCCAGAGACCGGATACCGACTTTGAACAGCAGCAGAAATGGCCGGAGGAAGTGCGGCAATTTTATCAGAGCCATAAGGCAGATACAGGAGATATTAATGCTTTGTTATGCGGTAAAATCAGTCTTCAACCGGTCACTCAACTGGCGATTTCAGCCACTGATATTCGTAATCGATTAAAAAATAATCAATCTGTGCGTTATTTAATGCCTGATAGTGTTATTAATCTGATAAAATATGAAAAATTATATAGTTAATATAGAAAAATTCCAATAACCAGTAAAAAAGGTAAGCAGATTTTAATGGAGCTTGATGATTTAAAAGCACTGGCAATCAATGCCGTGGAAGATTTAAAGGCCTTTGATGTGAATATACTTGATGTCACAGGGCGCAGCAGTATTACTGACGTACTGATATTTGCCAGCGGTCGTTCGGATCGTCAGGTAAAATCCATTGCTAATAATGTGGTAATGGAAGCTAAAAAAGCAGGAGTGTCACCGCTGGGCGTGGAAGGTATGAACAGCGGTGACTGGGTTCTGGTGGATCTGGGTGATGTGGTAGTGCATGTGATGTTGCCGCAAGTCAGAGATTATTATGGTATTGAGCGTATCTGGGAAGTGGATGATGAATCGGATCAGGCTCTGGATCAGGAATAAGTGAATATTTATCTGCTGGCCGTGGGCAATAGAATGCCCGGCTGGGTGGCGCAGGGCTATAATGAGTATGCCAAACGTTTAACGGCGGACTGTCGTTTGAAATTAATAGAAATTGCGCCGGTAAAACGAGGTAAAAATGCCGATCTGGCACGCATTAAACACTCCGAAGGTGAAAAAATCCTCGCTGCTGTTCCTAAATCCTGCCTGGTTATAGCTATGGAAGTTACAGGCAAAGCCTGGAGTACGGAACAACTGGCGCAGCAAATGAACGGCTGGTTACATGGTGGACAGGATGTAGCTCTGCTTATTGGTGGGCCAGAAGGTTTGAGTCATGAGTGTATCAGTCGGGCTAATATTTTGTGGTCCCTGTCGCCACTGACCCTGCCCCATCCTCTGGTCAGAGTGGTATTGAGCGAGCAATTATACCGGGCGTATAGTGTTCTTAAAAATCATCCCTATCATCGTTAATCATTTAGTATAAAAGCAAGAACCAGGCTCCTGGTAATTAAGGAAAAATCTGAATATTATGAGTGACCTGCCTCAAATCTATCTTGCTTCCAGTTCTCCCAGACGTCAGGAACTACTGCAGCAGATGGGAGTCAGATATAAAGTGGTTGCTCAACAGGCCGTGGAATATTATCAGGCGGGTGAAACGGCTGAACAGTTTGTTATACGTCTGGCGCTGGAAAAAGCACGGGATGCGTTTGAGCATCTGAATAATACTGATATTCCAGTACTGGGTTCTGATACTGCCGTGGTTTACAATAATAATATTCTGGGCAAACCGAAAAATAAACAGCATGCCATAGACATGCTGATGGATTTGTCCGATCAAACCCATCAGGTCATAACTGCCGTTGCTCTGTTAAATCAGCACCAATTCCGATACGCAGTTTCTATTAGTGAGGTTTCTTTCTCGAAACTGAACCGGCAATTATGTGATGATTACTGGGCCACCGGAGAACCGGTTGATAAGGCCGGAGCTTACGGGATTCAGGGACGGGGCGCGTTATTTATACGTTATATAAAAGGCAGTTATTCCGGAGTCATGGGGCTGCCTGTCTATGAAACGGCACAGTTACTGAAACAATTTCAAATTAAAATATTATAACATCAGGCTATTAAAACATGAGTGATGAATTATTAATCAATGTCACACCGCAGGAAACGCGGGTAGCAACTATTGAAAATGGTATGCTGCAGGAAGTGATTATTGAGCGTGCAAGTCGACGTGGTCTGGTTGGTAATATTTATAAGGGCAAAGTCTGTCGGGTGTTACCGGGTATGCAGGCTGCTTTTCTGGATATTGGTCTGGACAGAACTGCCTTTTTGCATTTATCGGATATTGTGACACCCGAAGAAAAAAAAGCCGATGACCAGACACCTACCATTAGTGATGTACTCAGAGATGGGCAGGAAATACTGGTACAGGTCGTTAAGGATCCCATGGGAAGCAAGGGAGCGCGCTTAACAACTCATATTACCATTCCGGCACGTTACCTGGTGTATATGCCTAATTCCAGTCATATTGGTGTTTCTCAGAAACTTGAAGATGAAGCGGAACGTGAGCGTTTGAAAGGCAGTATCAAATCTTTTCTGGCGGAATTTAATGGCGGTGGTTATATAGTCCGTACGGTGGCAGAGGGCATTTCTGATAAAGCAGTATATGCAGATATGGTGTTTCTACAAAAACTCTGGGGTTCCATTCTGGATAATAGTAAGACAGTAAAGGCAGGTTCACTGGTCTACGAAGATCTGCCGCTGGCCATGAGAGTGATGCGTGATATTGCAGACTGTAATATTGATGCCATAAGTATAGACTCACGTGAAACATATAATAAAGTGTTAAAGTTTGCCAGTAAATTTATTCCTGAACTGGCTCCTGGTATTGAATACTATCCCGGAGAACGTCCAATTTTTGATCTCTATGGTGTTGAAGATGAAATTCAACGTGCTTTACAGGCCAAAATAAAATTGAAATCCGGCGGTTATCTCATTATTGATCAAACAGAAGCCATGACGACAGTAGATATTAATACCGGTGGTTATGTCGGTAATCGTAATCTTGAAGAAACAATATTTAAAACTAATCTGGAAGCCACTCAGGCGATTGTCAGACAGCTCAGACTGAGGAATCTGGGCGGTATTATTATTATCGATTTTATTGATATGAAAGATGTTGAGCATAAGCGTCAGGTTTTGCGATTGTTTGAAAAAGCACTGGAAAGAGATCACGCTAAAACCTGTATCACTGAAGTGTCTAATCTTGGCCTGGTTGAAATGACGCGCAAGCGTACCAGAGAAAGCCTGGAACATATTTTATGTGAGCCCTGTCCAGTGTGCAATGGCAAGGGAACTGTGAAAACAGTTGAAACCGTTGCGTTTGAAATTTTCAGGGAAATTATCAGAGAAGCTCGCCAGTTTGATACCCCTAAATTACTGGTTCTAACCTCTAAAAAAGTGGGTGACTATTTAATGGATGAAGAATCATCTGCCATTGCTGAGCTGGAAGAATTCATGCAGCGTTCTATACAATTGCAGGTTGATAATGAATACAATCAGGAACAGTATGATGTGGTACCTATGTAATAGAAGTGGTAAGAAATAAATGGGTACGTCTGAACTAGTGCATAATAAATATCTTATTATGCTGAAAAAATCCCTGTTTAAGCTTTGGCGTTTTCATCATAAACTGATTATTTCTTTATTAGTTCTGTTTGCATTGTCACTATTAATATTAAGAGC
>JALVAL010000129.1 GCA_027011205.1 Gammaproteobacteria bacterium | reverse complement strand
ACGAGCCATAAAATTAAGCCCCCAGGATATTAAAACGCCTGCACGTCCAAACCTGGAAGGCAATGAAATAAGCCAGGGAGAAAATTTACCAAAAGAAAAACTGCGAATCATCAAATCCGGTGATTTCGAAGCCAACTCATACATTGCTTTTTCATTCATAATATCCAGGTTATGAATAGCCAGATTATCCGGGTCACACCATCTTTGAAGTTTAAGATACAAACCGCTGTAATTTGGTATTGCAATTAATGCCGTTCCACCCGGAGCTAATAGTTCTACATGAGCAGCCACCATTGGAGCCGGATCATCGAAATGCTCAATTAAACCACAACTAAAAACCAGATCAAATGATGCTTTCTCAAAACTTGTTGACAGTGCATCTTCACAACGCACATCGGCCTCTATACCCAGGCCCTCACATAACCATTTGGTATGCTCTACTCCTGTTGGAGAATAATCAATTCCACAAACAGATGCATCCAGTTCTCGAGCCACCCATGAAAGTATTTTTCCAGGCGCACAGCCCACTTCTACATAGCGAACACCTGGATGCAGGTATTTTTTTAAAAGTTGTAAGACATTTCTGGTTCCAATATCTATACCTGTTGGAAAACTCATTCTTGGTCGAGCGGACCAGGCATCTTCCCAGTGAGTTAATTCCGTTTTTTCATTTTGCTCCACTTGATGCCTCCCGTATAATTGCACCCACTCGATGTAGAAGGTGTGAAATACGATAATCTTTAATAACACGACGATATGCTTTCTTTGCTATATCAATTCTTTCTGCATCATGTTTCAGGTAATAATTAATTTTTTTGATCAATTCATCCGCTTTAGAATAGCCTATAATTTCTTTCCCCTCTTCAAAAAAAGTATTAAGGTACTCATCGCCATCTGAGATTTGCATAACACCATTTGCGGGCAATTCAAACAGTCGATAACCACCTACCGTATATTTACCCCTGTTGTGAACGTTAAATCCAATTTTTGCACGTTGATAAAGAGGTATATATTCTGACTGGGTTATAGGTTTAATCCAGCCTGGAAAACCATATTTTAAATTAAAATAAATATTTTTCTTTAGTGACGTCAGTCCATGAATTCTGCACCTTGAACCGAAAGCTTTTTTTACTTTTGCAATTAAAGGCATTTTTCCCAGATGCAAGGCACCGACAAAAACAACATCAATATCACGTTTTTTTGCAAAAACTTGTTCCTCTTCTAAATCAGGCTCATATCCCGCATCGAATAAGGCCAGCGGCCAGAAAGCTGTTTTTTTTGCCCCGACATAGCGTAGTTTTTCTGCCATTTCCAGGTCTCTACTATAGGCAGGTGTATGATAAAGCACCAGATCATAAGCATGGGTATAAGCAAAATCCCGCTCATAGGCGGTTAGCGGACCATCTGCCACACGAAGCGCTTTATAAATGGGTAAATTTTTCAGCCAGTCCGGATGATAAGGGGGACAGGTATCAACTAATAAAACATCAATTGCCTGCTCCTGAATAATAGCTTTAACATCCTCATACATTGCCATCAAACCAGGATGATACTCGTAATATAAATCATCTAAACGCTGTGCCTGGAGATAAAGAGATGTATCAAGGTAACGATCATGGTTAAAGGGTATATAAGTAAACTGCTCATTTGAAGCTGCAGCTATTTCTCGCTTCCAGAACTCAGCCTCCGCTCCTTTTTTATTAAAAGAATAAAGTATTTTCATAGTTCAGGAGTATTATTAACTTTTGACTTAAGAACAAAATTATAGCTGGGTAGCCAGTCCTTATTCCGATAGCTTTTATTGATTTCAAAATATTTTGAAAAGCGTTTTTCAAGATCTTTTACACGCCATCCTCTCATACCTACTTCCCAGAAGTGCTGACCGCCCATATACCTTGCCTGTAGACCATCAGGCTTTACAAAATAGTTAAATAAATTAAATGTAAAGGAGACATCAATACCTTTAAAACCAGGAATAAATCGAAATTGTATATGTCGACCATGAACAGGAAGATAAATCAAAGCATAGCGGCTAACCCGTGATATTTCCTGTAAAGCATCATTAAGATAATTTACGGGTAAATGCTCCAGTACATGTGATGCAATAATGGCATCATATTCATGATCATCAAACTGACTGAGATCATGAACACTTCCCATATAGTCCGGCTTGAATGTTTCATCAATATCAAACGTACTGACATCATAACCACGCCATTTAAAAATTTCCGTATCCAGTCCCTGCCCAGGACCAATTATCAATATTTTTTTGCACTCATCAAGAGACTGAATATCCCGATATTGATAGTAGCTATTTACAAAATTACTTAAATTCAGTTGTTTTGCCCATTCCCGGGTATCAACAGGCATTGGTGATGGTTCAGTTACTTCAAGTGTATCATTAGGTTTCACATCATACCTTTTTATGAAGGTTCATTAAAACTATAGACAACGTTGTTACTGATAGAGCATAAAAATGTCCTAACACATATGCACCTGCAAGCCCTGAACTGGCATAATATTGAGTCAGAAAATAAGCCGACATTACAATTATTAAATCTCTTGGAATAGCGATAATAAAAAAAGACAACCACATTTTACCATGGCTTTGTATCAATTGATAAGTTGCAATACTCATAGACTCAAAAACTACCGAAATTGACATTAACAAAATCAGCAATGTAGCATTAGTATTAATAAAATCATCACCAAAGACTCCCAGAATTTTTTCACCTGAAACAAACATTAACAAAGCACCTGCAAATGCAAAAACAAAGGTCAGCTTTATATTTAAATAAAAAGATGAACTATATTGCTTTCTATCTTTACTCCCTTTATGACTATTTATAAGGGCAATTGCAACATTGTTTATAACTGACGGGAAAAAAAGAACAATTGTCCGTAAGGTTAAAGCAGCACTATACAATCCCATCTCCATATAACCATCATGCTGATGTACCAGGAATGTATTGCTTAACCAGATGGCAGGTAAAGTTGTAAAACCACTAGCGGCAGCAGGTATTGTAAAATAATACAATATTTTTCTTTCTTTAAATCCCTCTTTTCTGAGTATAGAGATATTATATTTAGAAGCTTCCTTATGTAAAAGTATGGCATAAACTACCCACCTCAGGAACGCTGACAGTGCAACTCCAGCCAAAGCTCCAGATAATCCACCAAATTTTGCTCCGAATGCAGTCAGGATAAAATAACTAATGCCCATTAAAGCACTATAAATAGAAATACTTCTAAAGCTTTCCAGACCTGACAAAGCTCCTATTTGAAAACCATTCATTGCTGAAAAAAGAACAAATGCTGCAGATATTGATAGTGCTGAGGATAATTGGGGAGCATTTAGAGTGTACTCGGCTAAAGGAGAGGCACTAATAATCAACAAGAATGTAGCAAGAGCACCTGTTGCAAAAGTCATCAGTGAACAAAGCCCTAATACTCTGCCCGCACGCTCTTTATTCACATCTCGAAATTCAGCTACATATTTTGTAGC
>JALVAL010000128.1 GCA_027011205.1 Gammaproteobacteria bacterium | reverse complement strand
AGTAAAATGATATGGTATTATTTTACTAATATATCCAGGATGGCAGCGTACTTTAAATAATATTTATTTATCAGCAAAGGCCGTCACCATCTGCCGTACTTTTTGCTGAAGATGTCGTATCCCAGGGTACTTCCTTCGGACCGAAATCCTCTATGAATGGCGGGAAATGCAATAAACACAGGAGCATTTTATTGTCCATGCTGCCGAAACTTCATCAAAAAGCACGGCAGATGGGTACTCAGAGTTTATAAACAGCACCTAATGCGGGCATTATTTCTTTTTGCTTAATTCAATCAGCGTAGCGATAATGGGTAATATTTTTTTTAGACCAAAAACCTCACCGCTGGTAAAGGCGTCTATATTGTGTCTGAGTTTAATTACGCTGTTGTTAAATTCAGAGATATTCTGTTTTACCTCATTAATATCAGCAGATACCTGCTCCCATGCAAAATCACGAATGTCTTCAATCGCCTGGGCTTCAGCGGCTCTATCCTGGTGTGCTGCAATAAAAAAGAAAATGCCTGCTATGAACAGATTTAGTCCTGCAAGAATGGCCGCAGAAATGAGCATACTGAATGAGGAAGAAAGGTATAGATAAATGGTAACATTTAACAGGAGCAGGCTCAGAAGCACAGCCAGAAGTGCCAGCGCAACCCATAATGTCTGGCGACTTTTTTTGCGCATTTCCAGACTCAGGAGGGCTTTTTCACTTTTAATCAGAAGCTTCATCTTAGTATTAAAATCTTGCCTCATAATAACTCCTTATTTTGATGATAACGCGCGGCCAAAAGCGGCACCCAGTGCGAAAAGGATAATGGCCGAAGTCGGTGAAAGGTTTTCATAGTCCTTTTTAATTGTTTGCAGCAAATCATCGAGAACCTCTCTGGCTTCAGTTTTTCCTGATTCTACAGAGGCCATAATTTGTGCAGCTTTTTCCCGTGCTTCTGCAAACTCCTGTTCCTGTGCACGGGCATCTTTTTTTGCCTGAAGCTGTTCCTGTTCTTTTCTTTGTGCTTCGAGTTGCTGCAGCGCTTCAACTTCTTTACGGAGCATTTCAAGTTCCTGATGCATCGTCATTTTTGCCATCTACCTCTCCTTATATTGCTCAATGGATACTAGGGACTGTCATCATATTAGCAGTGTTTTCAGGAGAATATAAGTACTATAAATAGTGTCCATCCGGAAATTGCCTTCCTGGCAATTTAGCGGAACGCAAAAGAAAAAGTGTGATTTTTCATTTGCTCCATTTTCAACGACTTACGGTCGTCAAAAATGAGCGGCACATCCTTATGCCGCTAGTGTGCCTTGAACTGTGGCAAAATCTAAACACGCTGAATAGTTACTAATTATGTTAATTATTAGGTAAAGTCAGACTTATGTGAGCTATATTACCGAGAAACTGCAGTAGAAGATGTATTGTTATATAAATTTAGGGGAAATAATATGGGAAATACACTCTGGTTCATTTCAATTTTGAAAGACAAACCCTGGCTGGGTTTTTTAATTGGCCTGTGTTTTATGGCCATAATGTTTTTATCAAAAAATTTAATTGTTTATTTATATTCAAAAAATTCTGAGAAAAAAGCCAGAGAAGAACTGGATGAATAAAAGAGCTGTTTGGTAGTTATAATGCTACTTGGGCTCAATTTCTTTAAGATGTTTACCCACCGCCATGCGAGCACCCAGTAAGCCCAGTATACAGCCGGACAACAGCAGTGTCAGACTGCTACTAATGCCCATTAAACCCAGTGAAAATAGTTTATTATTGTTATACAGTGACGATAGATGAGCGAGTGGGTTACTGATAATCATCAGAGAAAAATTGACCAGTAAAATGGCAATCAGACTGCCAAACAGACCGTACCAGAAGCCGGTATAAAGAAAAGGACGGCGAATAAAACTATCAGTAGCGCCAATTAATTTCATCACTACAATTTCATTACGCCGATTTTCAATAGCCAGTCGAATGGTATTGCCGATAATTAACAATACCGCCAGAGCCAATAGACTACCAATAATTAAAATACCCCGTTGAGCAATATTAATAATGGCATAAAGTCGCTGTAACCATTGTATGTCCAGCTGTACCAGATCAACGTCGGGCAGTTTTTTTAGATCGAGCAGCAACTGGTTAATTTGCTCAGGTTCGTTATGAGTCAGGCTGGGATAAACTATCAGTAAGTGAGGCAGCGGGTTATCTTTTAATGCCTTAAGTGCATCACCAAAACCAGAGTTTTCCTGAAACTCCTTTAAAGCGTCCTCACGGTTAATATGTTTTACCTGAGCAATTTCGGGGTAGGTACTGAGTTTTTTCTGTAACTTAGAAATGCTTTTTTCACTGACACCCTTTTTAATAAACAGGGAAATCTGATTAATACTGTCAAAGTCCCCGCTCAGTTGTTTGGCATGATCCAGAATAACATACAGTCCGGCAGGCAGAGCCAGAGCAATGCCTAATGCCGCCGCCGTGAGCAGGGTAGAAAAAGGTGTACGGCTGAGTAAACCCAGAGAATAAAAAAACACCTGTAAATGGCGAATAAAAAATTCTTTAAAACGAGAGGAAAAACTGGGGCGTAATTGCCGAAGTTGAACCCTGTTTTCTGTGCTGCTGGAGTTACTGGCCATCAGTTTTCATCCGCGGTCAGTAACTGGCCATGTTCCAGATGTACAATGCGTTTGCCCAGTTGCTTAATTAATGGAATATCATGGCTGGCAATCAATACCGTAACTCCAACCTGATTAAAAGCCATAAACAGATCCATAATTTCCAGTGACAGATCAGGATCCAGATTACCGGTGGGTTCATCGGCCAGCAACAGAGCAGGCTTATTGACAACTGCCCGGGCAATACTGACCCTTTGCTGTTCACCACCGGAAAG
This sequence comes from Gammaproteobacteria bacterium, assembly GCA_027011205.1. Lineage (GTDB taxonomy): Bacteria > Pseudomonadota > Gammaproteobacteria > GRL18 > GRL18 > JANELJ01. The sequence goes on along the minus strand of JALVAL010000128.1, from coordinate 8,961 downwards.
AGTAACCGGGTATTTTTTTTCAAAACGCAGCAAAGCCACTTTATCCAGTGCGGCATGAACGCGTTTACGCACTTTGCTGGAAGAAAAACCGCTGATAATTAAGGGTAGAGCGACATTATCAAAAACGGTTCGATCATAAAGTAATTGGTAATCCTGGAAGATAATGCCCATATTGCGGCGCAAATAGGGCAGAGTATGGCGGCTGACCTTATTGAGGTTTTTACCACCAATGATAACATTACCAGTGGTAGTACGTTCAATTAAAGCAATGAGTTTAAGCAGGGTACTTTTACCGGCACCGGAGTGGCCTGTTAAAAATGCCATTTCGCCCTGATGCAGATGGAAATTAACATTGCTTAATGCTTCATTGCCTCCTTTATAACGCTTACTGACCTGATCAAACAGAATCATAAAAAGTAATTTGCCCTGAGAATTATTATAATTGTATATTTATGGTAGAGGACTGCCTGATGGTCCCTTGCTAAGTATGGTGCATAAAAGCCGTTTAGTCATGGGTTTTAATCAGGTTTCAGATTTTGTTTCATCTCTGCTTAATAATGCACTCACAAATTCTCCGGCATCAAAGGGACGTAAATCATCAATACTTTCTCCTACACCAATAAAACGAATGGGAATATTCAGTTTTTTCGCAATAGCAAAAATAATACCGCCTTTTGCCGTACCGTCCAGTTTTGTGACCGTAATGCCGGTTAGTCCCACGGTATTATTAAATTCCATGGCCTGGTTTAAGGCATTTTGGCCAGTACCGGCATCAACTACCAGCATAATTTCATGGGGTGCAGTGCCATCGACTTTGGAGGCTACCCGCTTCACCTTGGCAAGTTCATCCATGAGATTGGACTGGGTATGCAGGCGTCCAGCGGTATCAGCAATGACGATATCAATATTTCGGGCTTTACCGGCCTCAATTGCGTCATAAATCACTGAAGCTGAATCAGCGCCGGAATGTTGAGCGATAACCGGGATATTATTGCGTTCTCCCCAGGCCTGCAGTTGTTCTACTGCCGCCGCCCGGAAAGTATCACCTGCCGCCAGTATCACAGAATGGCCTTCATTCTGGAATTTTTTGGCCAGTTTGCCGATAGTGGTGGTTTTGCCTGCGCCATTGATGCCCACCATTAAAATCACATAGGGGTGCTTGCTGGTGTCTACGCTAAATGGAATATTGACAGGCTCCAGCAGGGCGTTCATTTCTTCTTCCAGAGCCTGAAACAGTGAATCCGCATCTGAAAACTGTCTACTGGAAAGAGGATCCGTCAGACTGTCAATAATAGCCATAGTGGCTTCAACACCCATATCAGATATCAGCAACTGAGTTTCTATTTCTTCTAATAACTCATCAACACTCTTCTTATTGCCCAGAAAAGCATTGTTAAGCCCTTCTGTAATAGAACTGCGGGTTTTGCTCAGGCTTTGCTTCAGTCGTCCAAACAGGCCATCTTTTGTATCTGCTGGGGTGCTTTCCGGTTCTTGAGTTATTGCTTCGGAAGTGTCAGCTAAAGGCTGATACTGAGAAGATTCTGAATTATCTGAGGAACTGTTTTGCTTATTATCAGTCTCTTTATTGGGCTTTATAAAACTAAACATAGAGTCACATATCTTTTCAGGTTGGCAGATATAATTTTTGTTACGAAAGAAGCTCGACGTAAATTATCGTATCTGGCTGAGTTATTACAATGATTTTAGATTTTATCTAAGTTATATTAGGGTCTTATTTTACCTGATTAACCGGTAAAAAGTTAGGAAATAGGAAGAGAAGAGCCATATGACAGGAAAAACCCTGAAGAACAACAGATTAGCCACCTTTATAATCCTAATCAGCGGTCTGCTGCTGAGCAGCTTGTTGATTATAAATACCGCAGTGGCTGATAACACGAAACAGGACATAGTGCAGGTAAACGGTGTCTTTGAAAAAATACTGGCCAATGGTCTGAAAGTGGTCGTCAAACCGGATCACCGTGCTCCGGTCGTTATTTCACAGGTCTGGTACAAGGTAGGTTCAAGCTATGAAAGCGGTGGCACTACAGGAGTTTCGCATATGCTGGAACATATGATGTTTAAGGGCACAAAAAAACATCCGGCAGGTGAATTTAATAAAATTATTGCCCGCAATGGCGGTGATGATAATGCTTTTACGTCAAAAGATTATACGGCCTACTATCAGAAGCTGGAAAAAAGTCGCCTGCAGGTCAGTTTTGAGCTGGAGTCTGATCGGATGCGGGGTCTGTTACTGCCGGAAGATGAATTTACAAAAGAACTGATGGTCGTTATGGAAGAACGTCGCTGGCGCACGGATGATAAACCACAGTCATTGACCTTTGAACAGTTTAATGCCACGGCCTTTGACAGCAGTGGCTACCATAATCCAACGATTGGCTGGATGGACGATTTAAAAAATATGACCGTGGCTGATCTGCGCCAGTGGTATGAGCGTTATTATGCACCCAATAATGCCATTGTAGTCGTAGTAGGTGATGTAGAACCTGATGCCGTTTTTAAACTGGCAGAACAATATTTCGGTCCTTTAAAGCCTTTTCCGGTTGAATCCATTAAGCCGCGTCTGGAAGTAGAGCAAAAAGGCGCCAAACAGGTTGAGATGCAGCTGGAAGCAAAATTACCATACCTGGTTATGGGTTATAAAGTACCGGTTATAAATACCGCACAGAAAAAATGGGAGCCTTATGCACTGGATTTGCTGGCCGGTCTTCTGGATGGTGGAGACAGTGCCCGTTTTAGCAAGCATCTGGTCAGAGGCAGTAAAATAGCCACCTCAGCCAGTGCCGGTTATTCTCTTGAGTCACGTATGCAAACCCTGTTTTTACTGGATGGTACACCGGCAAAAGAGGTTAACACGGATGACTTAAAAAAAGCCCTGTTAAAGGAAGTTGAGGATCTTAAAAAAAATATGGTTTCCACAGAGGAATTACAGCGGGTAAAGGCACAGGTGATCTCTTCTGCCGTGTATGAACAGGATTCAATGTTTTATCAGGCTATGAAAATTGGTATTGCTGAAACCACGGGTATTGGCTGGCAGGAACAGAGTCGTTACGTTGAACGGGTTCAGGCCATTACATCTGAACAGATCCATGAGGTAGCAAAAAAATATCTGATCCCGAAAACCTTAACTATTGCTCGTTTAACACCAATGGAAAAGCAGCAACAGGACAATGCAGGAGACCCAGGTACTGGGGATAAAAGTGCGACACAAAACCGTGCAGAGGTACAATAAAATGATGCTCGTTAAAAAGATAAACCTGTTATTAATTTTTGTGCTTACTGTAAGTTTTGTTATCACGGGTACCGTACAGGCACAGAGTAAAACAGACAGAGCTGGTAAAATCACTCGCTGGTATACCCAAAATGGTATGCAGGTGCTGTATCAAAAAGCCGATACCCTGCCAATGATTGACTTTCGTCTGATTTTTGATGCCGGAGCAGCCAGAGACAGCAGTTATAAATCTGCACAGGATGTGATACTGGCCGGTCTTGCCAAGCTGACCAATAGTCTGGTTTTTGAAGGCACCAGAGATCTGAGTGCGGATCAGATTGCAGAACAGTTTGCTACACTGGGTATTGATTATGGAAATGGCAGTTACCGTGATATGGCTCTGATTAATATTCGTACCTTAAGTTATGCTAAACAGAGAGATGGCGCTTTAAAACTGTTAACAAAGGTATTAGCAAATGCCAGTTTCCCACAGGAAGCACTGGAACGTGAAAGAGCTAGAATGCTGGTCGATCTGGATTATATTGAACAGACACCGGCAAAAAAAGCTTCTCGTGTTTTTTATGAAATGCTTTATAAAAATCATCCTTACGGCACACCGCCAGGTGGTAACAAAGAAAGCCTGAAAGCGATTAAGAGAAGTGATCTGACCAAATACTATCAGCAGTATTATGTTGCTGAAAATGCGGTGCTGGCTATGGTAGGTGATCTGGATGAACAACAGGCCAGAGACTATGCAGAACTGATCTCTCAGGCTATTCCTGCTGGAAAAAAAGCCCCGCATTTACCTTCGGTACCGCAATTGTCCAGTGGTCAGGAAGTAAGAATTAATCATGCTTCCACTCAGACCACGGTATTAATGGGTCAGCCTGAAATAAAACGTGGTGATAAAGATTATTATGCACTCTATGTGGGTAATCATATTCTTGGCGGTAGTGGTTTTAGCTCGCGTCTGATGAAAGAAGTCCGGGTTAAACGCGGGCTTACCTACAGCATAGGCAGCTATCTTATCCCTATGCATGCAGAAGGACCTTATCAGTTTAGCTTTACCACTAAAAAAAGTTCCACTCAGGAAGCTATTGATCTGGTTAGAGCCAATATAAAACAGTTTATTGCGCGGGGTCCTACAGCCGAAGAACTTGAAAATGCCAGGCTCAACATTACTGGCAGCTTTCCATTAAAGCAGGCCAGTAATAAAGATATTGTAGAGAATCTTGCGGTTATCGGGTTTTATGATCTGCCGCTGGACTATCTGGATAAATACAATGCTCATATTGAAGCCGTTACTCTGGAGCAGATTAAATCTGCGTTTAAACGGCGGGTACACCCGGATAAAATGGTGACCATAATTGTTGGCCCGGACGTTGAAAAAACTAAACCCTAAAGCTCCCAATCGGTTACGTATAATTGGTGGACAGTGGCGCGGACGTAAACTGAATTTTCCTGACGGTGAAGGCTTGCGTCCCACCATGGATCGGGTCAGAGAAACCCTGTTTAACTGGCTACAGGGGGAAATAGCTGATGCCCGTTGCCTGGATCTGTTTTCCGGCAGCGGTGCCCTGGGTTTTGAAGCACTATCCCGTTTTGCCTCTGAAGTGGTTATGGTGGATAAAAATCCTCAGGCTGTTCAGATGATCCGTAATAACCTGTCGTTATTAAATGCAGATAATGCACAGGTGGTACAAATGGATGCGCAAGCCTACCTGCAGCAGAACCATATCGGACAATTTGATATTGTATTTCTTGATCCCCCCTTTAATCAGGCTCTGGTTGAACCTTTCTGTCAATTACTGCAGCACAGCGGATGTTTGTCTGAGCAGGCTTCAGTTTATATAGAAATGGAAAAAGATCTGGTTTTAAAGGAATTACCTGGACACTGGCAGATACAGAAATATAAAATTGCCGGGCAGTTATCTTATTATCTGATTTATACATAAAAAGTCGCAAGTCATTTCTTAGCCATAGAATTTCAGGTATTGTACTATGAACCAAACAAGAAACCCTGGTGTATCAAGGGATGAACGTATTTCAGATGAAGGCCTGGTGCGTCTGGAAAAGCATCTGAAAAATGGTACTAACATGAGTAAAATGGTGTTAGAGCAGTGGGTAAAACGTTATGGTGATTCTGCCAGAACGATTATCAGGAAATATCGTCCGGAACTTGATTTGAGTTGAACAAGTTCTGGAATGCATTGTCTGAGTAAGGTAATATAAGTAAATTGATATATAGAAATATAATTCGGATGGTTTATGCAGCTTGAAATTAATGAACAATTAGATATGTACTCTGTGGAGCCGGATGAAATGTCGGAAAATATGGTGGCATTATTTCCTATGTCTTCCAATATTAAAGTTATAGTAGAATAATATCGAGTCGCCTTATGGTTAATGCTGTTTACCCCGGTACTTTTGATCCCATTACCAATGGTCATATTGATATGGTTGTACGTGCTACTAAAATGTTTGAAAAGGTAATTGTGGCCGTTGCAGACAGTACTGGGAAACAGCCCTTGTTTCATTTTCAGGAACGGGTTGAGCTGGCCCGTCAGGTACTCAGTGATTTGCCGGGTGTTGAAGTCGTAGGTTTTAATACTCTCCTGGTGGACTTTGCAAAAAAGCACCATGCCAGAGTTATTTTAAGAGGCTTGAGAGCAGTATCAGATTACGAGTATGAATTTCAACTGGCTGGTATGAACCGTAATCTGGATCCGGACATTGAGACTATATTCTTAACCAGCGATGAACATTATGCCTTCTTGTCTTCCAGTCTGGTTAAAGAAGTCGCTCGACTGGGGGGGGATGTTACAAAATTTCTACCACAGCAAGTAATAGCTGAAATTAAACGAAAATTAGGTTAATATATCGACCCTGATTGGGTGGACAGTGTTCAAATTGTCCTTTTTTCTGCAAAGGGATATTGAGGGGGAACCTGGTAAAACCAGTTTTCAGTAAAGCAACTGAAATATCAGAGCTGAAAGACTCTGTTTCAGTTATTAACTCATTAATTTTTTAGATTATCTATTTTGGAGGTTTCCAATGGCGTTATATATCACTGATGAATGTATTAACTGTGATGTGTGCGAACCCGAATGTCCCAACGAAGCTATTTATATGGGTGAGGAGATTTATGAAATAAATCCCGATCTCTGTACCGAATGTGTCGGTCATTATGATGAGCCTCAATGTGTAGAAGTTTGTCCGGTAGACTGTATTCCGAAAGATCCGGATCATGAAGAATCCAAAGATGAATTAATGGTAAAATACAAGAAATTAACCGGCGGCTAATATTAACTGCATTTGTCTGCATTTAACGTGTATTTAAAAAAAGTCCCTTAAATAATAAACTGTTTAAGGGGCTTTTTCTTTATTCGGGGGGAAAACCAGTGAAAATTCAACTTGGTGCTTGTATTCTTATTTTCTGCGGCCTATGCAGTATCAATAGTTTGGCTCAGACACCGCCACAGGCCGCTATTGCAACGGCACATCCACTGGCAACTCAGGCGGGTAAAAAAATTATGCTGCAGGGCGGTAACGCTTTTGATGCAGCGGTTGCTGTTACGGCGGCACTGGCAGTTGTTGAACCCTATAGCTCAGGCCTCGGAGGAGGGGGCTTCTGGCTACTTCGGGATGCTTCGCACAATAAAATTCTGATGATTGACGGCCGTGAAACGGCCCCTGCCAAAGCAGATCGTGATATGTATCTTGATAAGAACGGTCATTATATTACCGGGAGTTCTGTCGATGGTGCTCTGGCTGCAGGGATTCCGGGAAGCGTTGCGGCGATGGTGTATTTATCCAGGCGGTTTGGTGTCCTGCCCTTAAAGCAGGTTTTACAACCGGCGATACAATACGCGGAACAGGGGTTTTCGGTGACAGAGCATTATCGTCAAATGGCCGCTTTTCGGCTGTCACTGCTACAGAGCCAGCCGGAGTCAGCACAAATTTTTTTACACCATAATCAGGTGCCGGAAATCGGTTATCTGATCATTCAAAAAGATCTGTCAAATACCCTTAAACAGATTGCTGAACAAGGTCGGGCCGGATTTTATCAGGGTGTTACGGCGTCCAGACTGGTGAATGCGGTTAACGCGGCCGATGGGATCTGGCAACTGAAGGATTTAAAAAATTACCAGATTAAGCGGCGTCAGCCGATAGTTTTTCAATATCAAAATATGAAAATCAGCTCAGTTGCACCGCCTTCTTCAGGGGGTATAGCCCTGGCGACTATTTTGCAGATATTGCAAAATTATGAGCTGAATATTCTGGATGAAGCAAGCAGAACCCATCTGATTGTTGAAGCCATGCGCCGAGCTTACCGGGATCGGGCTGAATATCTTGGAGATAGTGATTTTATCAGAGTACCGGTTCAACGTCTGACAAGTTCTGAATATGCTCATGAACTGGCTAAAAGTATTCAACTGAATAAAGCGACGCCAAGTGTTGATTTGCCGGCCATCACACACCGCTCAGAAGGGCAGGATACCACCCATTTTTCGGTACTGGATACTCAGGGTAATATGGTTTCTGCGACCATGAGTATTAACTATCCTTTTGGATCAGGCGTTACGGCCAAAGGCACCGGTGTCTTACTCAATGATGAAATGGATGACTTTTCAGCATTACCGGGAACACCAAATGTCTATGGTCTGGTGGGCGCACAGGCCAATGCTATTGCACCGGGTAAACGACCATTGTCCAGTATGAGTCCAACCATTGTTGAAACAAGGCAGGGATTTTCTCTGCTCGGCACGCCGGGCGGCAGTCGTATTATCAGCATGGTATTACTGGGGATCCTGACAATGGAACAAACCCCAGCTACAGAGCAATGGGTAAGTCGTCCCAGGTTTCATCACCAGTATTTACCAGACAAAATATTCTATGAACCCAGGGCGTTGAGCAGTGATGTGATTAGCAAGCTGGAGCAAATGGGGCATCAGACAGAACAGCTGGATGGTACTTATGGCAATATGCAGGCGGTCAGCTGGAATTTTAATAAAGGGGTGCAGGCAGCATCAGACCCCAGGGTAGAGGGCGAAGCCATTGTATTTAAGGTACCGAAAAAGCTGTATTAATTTTATTCCGCTGTTGATGGTTTTGTTACTATCGGTCAGCTGCTCTGAACCTGAGAGTGATGACTATATGATCCGTCAGCAGATTGATATTCTGCAGGAGGCAATAGAAAATCACAGCAGGGGTGATTTTATGGCGGTGATTGATCAGGATTATCGGGATCGTTTAAATCCTGATCGTAAAGCACTACAACGAATGCTACAGGGATTTTTTTTTCGGTATAAGGATATTAGTGTACTGGTGAGTCATAGTGCTATTTCAATTCAGGCTATTCGTGCAGAAGCCGTATCACAGGTTGTTATTTCCGGAGGACAGGGGATTATACCGGATAATGCGCGTCACTATCAGGTTACCAGCTGCTGGAAAAAAATATCCGGTGAATGGTTATTAAATTGTCTGGAATGGGAATAAAACCGCATAAAAAAGAAAGCCCCATTGTTTCCAATGAGGCTAAAAGGTTTTATTACTGATTTGTACCAACACATTAAAAAGTACAAACAGTAAATGGTTAATGCTTATGAGTCTTTAAATAATACGAGTAAGGAGATCGCACCACATTAAATTCTCTAACCGTAAAAAATCAAACAATATTGGAGAGTATGGAATATTGCTCAAATTTACATACTTTATATAAAGCATTAACT
>JALVAL010000127.1 GCA_027011205.1 Gammaproteobacteria bacterium | reverse complement strand
ATTTAACATAATGGCGGTTCTACGCAATTGTGTAACTAAAAAATAGTTGCCATTAATAGGTAACACTCTATAATTAATGTATGAGCAAAAAAGAAAAATTAATTCAAAAATTACTCTTGGCAAAAACCTTCAAATATTCAGAGCTTGTTACTTTATTAAAAATGCTGGGTTACATAGAACTTCAGGGTGATGGTTCCAGAGTAAAATTTGATAACGGCAAGCCAGAAGAATTGATCAACCTTCATAAGCCTCATCCAGGCAATGAAATGAAAGCTTATGCCATAAAACAAGTAAAAGAGAAATTGCAAAGAGGTGGATTAATATGAAACTTTTAAAACACAAAGACTATTACGGATCAGTTGAGTTCAGCGCTGAAGATTCCTGCCTATTTGGCCAGATTCAATTTATTAATGCATTGGTAACTTACGAAGGTGACAGTGTTACTGAGATTGAAGAATCTTTTAAAGAAGCCGTTGAGGATTATATTAAAACCTGTGAGCAACTTGGCTATGAGCCAGAAAAGCCTTGTAAGGGTTCATTTAATGTTCGCATTGGTAGTGAATTACACCGCAACGCTTTAATCTGTGCAAAAAGTATGGGAATGAACTTGAATGAATTTGTAAAGAATTCAATAGAAAAGGCTATCCATATATAGCTTCATTTAACATAACCTCGTATTATACAAAGGTGTTACAGGGAAACACTAAAGACCCAATTCACTGTGCGAACCTAAACGAACTAGTTGCAACACATCATTTTCAGGTTTTCGGTAAATTAAGATCAAATCAGGCTTAACATGACAATCTCTGTGATCTGACCAGTTACCCGATAAAGGGTGATCGTGATATTTTTGTTCCAAAGCCTGATCCGTGATCAATACATTCAGAACTTCTCCAAAAGCAACTGCTAAAGTCGTACGATGTTGCCCTTTAGATTCTCGTTTATAATCATGCTTAAATTGACTGGTTCGCTCAATCTTCACTGTTTAAATCAGCCATTAAGTCATCAACTGTATTAAAAGATTTGATATTTTTACCCTGGCGAGCTTCTCTCATAGCATTGAGAGTTTCTTTATTAGGCACTAAGGGTTCAAAAGGTAATTCTTTTTCTCTTGCAATACGAGTCATCATCATCCGAAAAGCATCAGACACCGTAAGCCCCATGGTTGCTAAAACAGTAGCAGCTTCCTCTTTTATACTTTCATCAATACGAGCACGAACAACAGAATTTTGAGACATAACCCTCTCCTTTAAAGCCACATTGTAGCCCAACCTTAACAAGAAGACAAAACAATCGATTTATTCACAAATCACCGTAAAAACATTACTAAAAGCTGTGGATAAAGTGATACAAGCAAGATAGAAACAGGTCATTCAGACAGATTGATTGTTTTTTAATCATTTAAATTCAACCATTATCTGAACCACCGCCACCGTGGCGGTGCGCCATTTAACATATCACCCTGTTATGCGAAGGTTGAGGTCATTTCGACCCGTGGAACCATTGTGGCTATAACCAGAAGTATCATAGCTTGAAATGTAGATAATATTATATTTACTTGCTATACTTATCATCAGAAGATAAGTATAGGGTTCTATTTTGCGTGATATTGGTCTTGATATTCTACTAGAATTAAATGGCACAGAATACACTGAAGAAAATGGTTATTGGCATAAGATAGAAGCTTGGAAAGTTGAACCAACGAAAGAACGACCTCATGGTATTCAATATTGTTTAACATTTCATGACAATTACAACAAACGGATCATGGGCTTTGATAATGCCCATTTACCTCCAAATCGAAAAAGAGGGTTTAAAGGCCGAATTGTTGAATATGACCACACTCATGAACATCATCTTGACAAAGGAACTGCTTATGAATTTAAAGATGCAGCTCAACTATTAAGCGACTTCTACGAACGAGTTAATAAAATAATGTCTGAATTATAAGATAGGTAAAATCATGGCAATGTTAAGAATAGGTGTAATGCCTAGAGAGAAATTTCAAAAAAGGATGATAGATATTGCTTCTGGAAAATACAAGCCCAAAAGAAGCGAACCCAAGGTATGGTTTCATTCAATGAAATCAATAGGAGAACTACTGAACGATAATAACATTCGCCTATTGAAAATGATTAAAGAAGAAAAGCCAGATAGCATAAAAGTGTTAGCCGAACTATCAGGGCGCAAGCAAAGCAATCTTAGTCGAACGCTACACAAAATGGCAATTCATGGGATTGTAAAATTAGAAAAGCACAATCGTTCATTAAAACCTATAGCAAAAGCGACAGATTTTAATATTACCTGCACAGCCTGATCTGTCAACACTTTTCAGGACACTCAATTACACAATTTTTGCATCTCTTCATAATCTACAGGTGACCAATAATCGTTCGTAGAATGAAGTCGTTGACGGTTATAAAATACTTCGATATATTCAAAAATATCTTGTTTAGCTTCTTCTCTGGTCAAATATTTTTTATGGTTGACCAAGCCTGTTTTTAATGTATGAAAAAAGCTTTCTGCCACTGCGTTATCCCAGCAATTTCCTTTACGACTCATACTCTGAATGATGCCATGTTCCGCTAATAGTTGGCGGTGGCTATTGGATGCATATTGAGACCCTCTATCCGTATGCCACAATAAGTTTTTAGCTGGTTTTCTTTGCTTAATTGCTGAGAGCAATGCATCATTCACTAAACTGACTTTCATCCGACTATCCATTGACCAGCCAACCACTTTACGAGAAAATAAATCAATCACTGTTGCTAAATACAACCAACCTTCAGCTGTCCACACGTAAGTTATGTCACCAACCCAAGCCTGATTTGGCTTCTTTACCGTAAACTGCCTGTTAAGTCGATTAGGAGCCACAGGATAATTATGTTTTGAGTTTGTTGTCGCTTTAAATTTCTTGCTCGTTTTACAAAATAGCCCCAGTTTTTTCATTAGTCGACCAATTCGTCGGCGACTGACTTGATAGCCTTGTCTTAAGAGTGCTTTTTTAATGACTCGTGTTCCGCATCCTTTGCGTTGATTATTAAAAATGCCTTTAATCAGCTCAGCTAAAAAATCATCAATCATACTCTTGAATGTTTTGGGACATTTAAGCCATTCATAATAGGCGGTTGTCGAAACCTGAAGCATATGACACATGGCTTTCACACTGAATTTTTCTAGATGTTTCTTTATCCAGGCGTACTTTACAGGCTTTCCTTGGCAAAGTACGCCGTGGCCTTTTTTAAAATGTCACGCTGCTCTTTAACTTCTGCCAACTCTTTTTTTAAGAGTTTCAATTCATCAAACATCTGAGCATTACTATTTCCAGATTCTTGATTATCAGCATCTCTTGCTTTATTAATCCAAGAATAAAGTGTGGTTGGATTTATACCCAATTCTTTAGCAATACTGATGTGTCAACACTTTTCCGGACACATTTTTAAGCAGCTTTTTGCTGCATCTCATAATCTACTGGGGACAAATAGCCGTTAGCAGAATGAATTCTTTCTCGATTGTAAAATACCTCAATATATTCA
>JALVAL010000126.1 GCA_027011205.1 Gammaproteobacteria bacterium | reverse complement strand
ATTCAAAGTCTTTATTGGACATTTATTTAAATTAATATTTCCAAACGGGAGATTAAACAAAAAAAATATAGTACTGAAAATAAAATAAAACCAGAACAGATTGTTAAGCATTTGGAAATATACTTGTTTTTCACACAACCCTTTTTATCAAAGACGCAACTCTTGTTGCAATTTCCTTGCATATTTTGCAAAATTTTCCTGTGTTTGGGTTAATATCTCATAATTTTCAAGTGCTGTATTTAAAGCTTGTAGTAAACCAGCCGGAGAATCCATGTATTCATGGACTAATTTATTTCTAAGCATTCTAATTTCAATCCAGCTTTCGGCTGAAACAAACCATCCCATCTTTTCTGCTCTCAACAAATTATCTAATTGGGAACCCGTCCTTTCAAGACTTACTCGCAACAGTGCGGGTAATAATTTATCGCCTAACGTATCTTGTAATCGACTGAATCTCGATACAAATGCATCTAACATTTCACCTTGCTCAACTCTTTCTTCAAGCGATTCAACCCATTTTAAATCAGGTTTTAAGGCATTAATTCGTGTTGCTGTTAATCTGAGATGCTTCGCTTCTTTTTCTGTAACCGCAAGAAGTTGATTAACCAAAAACCAGTGTTCTTGTTGCGTCATTTGTTTCATAAAGCCACACCATAATCAATCACATGTTGATAGATGGGTTCTATGTTGCTGTGACTGTCTTTTATCAAAACATCTACTTTCCGCCCGCCTAATTTAATATAAAGACGCGCGCTCAATCGGCACTCCGCTTCAATCCTGTTACTTAAATGCTGAGAAGTTTGAATGAACAAGTCAATATCGCCCCCTTTTTGACTGTCATCTATGCGACTACCAAACAAGATAATTTGGCTATCAGGCCCCAAAAGTTTATAAACTTCTGTTTTGATTATTTGTTGCATTGCCTCTGTTAATCTCATTTGGCTTTCCTTTAAGGGGGATCCACATCGCCAGTTTTTTTACTGATCACTCGTTTCACCTCGGCGAGGAGATTCGTGATTGAACAGGATGCCATTACAGGCATACATGCCATAGGCTTCGTGCTAATTCACCGTTTCTCCATTTATTCCATGGTTGCGGACTTTGCCAGGTTATGTGGCTGTCCTATATCGGTTCCTTTCCTGATCGATGGATTGTTAAAATGTACTTTTAATCTTTTCCAAAAATATAATCCAGATCAAATTCTATCTCGTTAAAGGGTTCGATGCTTACCTTGCCGCCACCGTCTATTGATTCTATGGCTAAATATTTTCCATCTACTAATTTATAGGCAATTAACGCCTCATCTTCTGGCCAAATAATCCAATAATAGGGGACTTTATAATGCATTAAAGTATTAAAATTACGTACAGTATCTTTACTCTCATGGCCGGGCGATATAATTTCACAAACCCAGTCAGGTATTATTTCCATAACCCCTATTGGTCTTTGAGGAACACGCACTTTACGCCATCCTGCGATATCATGAGCTGGGCATTGATGTTCATTGTACCGGACACTGATTTCAGTCATAAACCACCATCCACCAGAACCACTATTTTTATCAAAGGATTCAAGTTTTGAACAGGTTCTTCCTTGCGCTAAACCATGCTCAGCTTTAGGCATTGGCCGCTTGATGATTTCACCATTGATTAATTCAATCCGTTCGTCTTCAAGCCAGGCTTCTTCCAGATCATCCATTGTTTTAAGTTGTATTGCTTCCATAATTTTTCCTCATTAAAGTTGACAGTGGGAAGCTGGTGCATGTTTTAACCTTGATAAATCAGTTGACATCGTAACGAAACAGTCTTAGGTGCTGGAGATAAAGGGTTTTACAGGTTATTTTGGCTTTATTCGTACTCACCGTACGGGTGAAGTCAAAATGTTCTGGAAAATCCTTTAGATTCAGTGCATAAGGCTGTTGCAGTCGGTGGCAACTGATTTTTCAAGGTTTAAGGCTGGTCTGGTATAAACTTTAATACTCGTTATAAACAATAACCTAAACCCCCTTTGCATCCACAAACGCTTTTTCTGTTTTCTAAAATGAATAAAATCTATAATCCTTTGCTTATATTGGACAACAATATCCCGCCAGACAAGAATACAAAATAATTCTCTGTAGCGCCAGAGATCCATCCAGTAATGGCGCTCTGCTTTCCCTGCCTCGATAGTAAATTCAAAGTCTTTATTTTGCATTTATTTTATAAGCGCTTTATTTTGTGCAAGCAATTGAATTCCTTCCATTCTTGCTGTCTGATGGATAGAGCGCTCACTTTTTGATGGTGTTTTTACAATCAGATCTACTTTTCTTTGGGTGATATATTTATACACATCTTTTAATAATAGTACTTGTTGCTGCAAGCTGATATGTTTTTCACTTTCAATAAAAAGATCAATATCCCCACCTTTTTTGCTGTCATCTGTTCGGCTGCCAAAAAGATACATTTTAATATTATTACCAAAATGCTGATGGGCCGTATGTAATAATTTTTTTTGGATGTCTTTTGATAGTCTCATAGCATATCAGTAAATATTTAGGGAATATTCATTTAAAATCTGAGTATTCTTATTCCAGGGACTGTTGAGCTTTCATCTTTTGTTTTTTGTAAATAACCTTTCCTACTCTATCAATATGTTGAGTTAATTGCACATTTGATATCGTATGATAAACAAGCAAATCAAAAAAATAGGGCAATGGAAGTTTTTCTTCAAGTTCCTCTTTTAAGTGCATTAAAGTGGTTTCAGTGATATTTTTACCTTTTAATGCCAAATCAATATCAGAACCGGGTTTAAAATTACCTTTTGCCCTGGAACCAAAGATAATGGCCTGCTCAATATCCGGGTAGTGAATCAAAGCATTTTTTATCTGCTCAAAATCTGTGTCAGTCAAGCCAAACATAAGACTTAAGCCCTTTAATTAATTTTGCTCTGTATATGGTCATTTAACTTTTTAAGCAGGGGAAAATACCGGTTTCTTATTTTTTGCTCGACTTCTTTGGCTTTATTTTCGTCATAAGTATGCACCGTCATATTTCTGTCAGTTAAGGCATAAAGCCAGTACTGTCCATTAGTAATTAATTCTATTTGAAATGCCTGTTTTATTGTTTCTCTGGGTGTTTTAGTCGCATAACCTTCATAGTCCAGATAATCTTTCATCAGTTTCCATACCAGTTCAAAACTCATTTCAAAAAAATGAATAATACCAGCACGCTCAATTTCAGTAGGCTCTTTTATATCAAACGCAGTACTGAGCAAATAAAAAGCTCTTTTATAATTTTGATATCGTTGTTTCCATCGAATACCTGATGGTTCCTGTGTCAAATTAATTACTCCAATGAATTAAAGAACGTTTAGTCTTGCTCTATCTGAATAACCATTCCAGAATAGTGATACTGATCATCTACCTGGGAACTTGGGTATCTTGCCTCGTCGAAGTGTTTTAATATCTACTGTTATGATGTGGGCAAAATATCCGCATTCCCAGGAAAGAGCCAATAGTCGTTTTACTAAAAATAAACACCATTTATGCACTGTTATTTA
>JALVAL010000125.1 GCA_027011205.1 Gammaproteobacteria bacterium | reverse complement strand
AACCAATTCAACATACAAGTATAATGAGTCACTATGAAAATCTGAACAAATGAATAGCGTTCCTATTATTTAAAAAATTCAATATAATGCCTGTAGAATATGAAAATTGGAGGGAGAAAGGATCTTATTCATTATGAAATATAATAAGTATACGATAAATTTTTTAGCAACTTTAATATTATTTTCTTCTGTAACTGCTTTTGCCCATTCAGATACTGCTAGTTTACAAGGTGGTTTTTTCAGTGGTTTTATGCATCCTATTTCTGGGCTTGATCATGTTGTTGCAATGATAGCTGTGGGTTTATGGGGGGCTTTCCTGGGAAATCCTGCTATCTGGATATTACCAATCACTTTTCCATTGGTTATGGCCTTTGGTGGTGCATTAGGGGTGGTTGGTTTACCTATTCCTTTTATTGAATTAGGTATTGCACTATCTGATGTTGTTTTGGGGATTGTTGTTTTGTTGGCATTTCGACCACCTATGTGGGTTGCCGCTGTTATTGTTGGTTTTTTTGCTATCTTTCATGGTTATGCTCATGGTGTTGAGTTGCCCAGTGCTGCAAATCCATTGATTTACAGTATCGGTTTTGTTATTGCCACGGGTTTATTACACCTTGGTGGTATTGCCTTAGGCGAATTAAAACATCTATCTTCGGGAGTAATCATTGTCAGGGCTGGCGGGGCTGTTATTAGTCTAATTGGACTGGGTTTTTTAACTCACCTTATTTCCGTATAAACATTAATCGTAAAGTGTTATAAATCCTATTTTAATGACTAAAATTTAAATGACATTCCTATTACGCATATTATTTTTTGTATCCTCAGCTCTGCTTCCACAAATTGCGTTAGCACATAGTCCCATTAAAGGAATTGGTTACTTTCTAAATGGTATGCTTCATCCATTATTAGTTCCCTCTCAGGTTATCACCATTATTGCGCTCGGTTTGTTATATGGTCAGCATACAGCGGATAAAAATAAAAAGTCCGTACTCATTTTTTTAATGGCTATTATTGCTGGACTAGCTTACACGGGAATTTTTGTTACTCCAGGTGTATCCATATTATTATTAGTTATTGCAACACTTATTGGATTAATCATTATTAGTGGTTTAACTTTGCCTCAAGCTGTTTATATTGTATTAGCTGTAGTGGTGGGCTGTATTGTTGGATTTGATTCAGCTCAGGTAGATTTAGACACTAAATCCACTATTGTATCTTTGTTTGGCAGTGGTGTTGGAATTTATTTTTTATTTCTATATTCTATGGCTTTATCAGAAAGTTTAACGAGAAAAAAATGGCAAATTATAGCAGTTCGGATAATTGCTTCATGGTTATGTGCGAGTGCCATAATGGTGTTAGCACTGAGTTTTTCTCAGTCATAGCAAGTAGTTAACATGCATTTTATAAAAAAAATTATTTTATTTTTTATTTTATTACTCTATTGTAGCGTATGTTATTCCGATCTGGTAAAACCTGCATTAATTGAAATTATTGTTAATGAGCAAGGTGAGGTTGATGTTAATATTCGTGCCAGTATTGAAGCCTTATTGACAGGCATTAATGGTCGTTATAAAAACACTCGGGATGCTCCAAATGCAAAAGAATACGATAGATTAAGACATATGAATCCTGATCAACTAGCAAGGGAGTTTAAGAAATTTCAACAAAAATTCCTGGATGCTATCAGCATTGTAGATAATAAAAAGCATAAGCTTTCACTCTCTATTAAACACGTTGAAATCCCAGAACGCGGTTATCCAAAAGTACCTCGAATCAGCGTTATTGATCTTACTGGCAAGTTGGACTTAACGGCTGTGTCAATACAAAATTATTATCCACTTGCCTTTGGTGATAATGTGGTGAGATTAAAACAGGTTAATCTAAAAAAACAACTGTTTCATTGGTCAGAATGGCAATGGATACGTGATGATAAATATAGTGATCCATTATCAATTACAGAAATTGTTGCACATAAACCATTCTATAAAACGGTTATCAACTATATTGAACTGGGCTTTAAACATATCCTTCCAAAAGGAATGGATCACATCCTCTTTATATTAGGCTTGTTTCTATTTTCCAGTGCATTTCGACCATTGTTGTGGCAAGTAACCATGTTTACTATTGCTCATACCATTACCCTGGGATTGGCTATGAATGGTTTGTTTGATTTGCCTGCACAAATTGTTCAACCACTGATAGCTTTGTCAATTGTCTATGTCGGTGTTGAAAATGTCTTTTCCAGAGAATTACAAAAAAGTCGTTTGCTACTTGTATTTGCATTTGGTTTACTACATGGTCTGGGTTTTGCCAGTATGTTAGCTGATTTTGGTATGCCAGAATATGCATTTGCTACAGCTCTGATCAGTTTTAATATTGGCGTTGAATTTGGTCAATTAAGTATTTTACTCATGGCCTATTTGTTGATAGGTTTCTGGTTTGGAAAACGTCTGTGGTATAAAACATTAGTGATTAATCCTGCTTCAATTGTTATTGCCATCATCGCATTTTATTGGTTTATTGATCGATTAGATATTGGTCTTTTTTAACTGGTGTGCATCCATTTATTGATGCACACTAGCGGTACAGGGACGTACTACTCATTTTTTGACAACTGTAAATCATTGAGAATGAAGTAAAAAATAAGTTTAACTTATGGATATCCTTGTTCGTTTTGTAATTTATGGATGCCCTTGATCCCGTGTTGATCCGGCTTGATCGGGTATTACTTAATCCCATCCTTTTATTTAGATCTTAAATTCTGATAAATAATTACATTCAAATTGAAAGCATTCCCCGTATCTTCGGGTCTGTATAATAAGTAAAGATCGAAATTTTATTTTAAGTCTGGTACTGGCAATGAAAAAAAACCTTGCACGATTAATCTTTTATCCGATGTTTTTATTCACCATCAGTATTTTTTTTAAGGAGCAAATTGTTTCCGCTTTTTCAGACTACAATGGCTTTGATTTAAGGGATAGTCTGATTGATGTTAGTGAAATTTATCATGGTGGTCCTGCGAAAGATGGTATTCCTGCACTTGACCATCCAGATTTCATCCCAGTTGATCAGGCAGACTATTTGTCTGACAAAGATCGAATTCTTGGCCTCTCTCTTAATGGAATATCAAAAGCTTATCCCATTAAAATATTAAATTACCACGAAATAGTTAATGATTATTTTGGTAAAACAGCGGTAGCTATTACTTATTGTCCTTTATGCGGAAGTGGAGTTGCTTACAAAGCGGAAATTAATAATAAACATGTTACATTTGGTGTTTCAGGTCTCCTTTATAATAGTGATGTTCTGCTTTATGACCGAGAAACTGATTCGCTCTGGTCGCAACTATTATCAAAATCAATCAGTGGAAAACAAAAGGGGACTGAACTTGAGATGCTGCCTTTGAATCACACCACCTGGCAGGCATGGAAAAAAGAATACCCTGATACTCAGGTATTGACTCAGGATACAGGTTATAATCGAAATTATACTAAAAGTCCTTATGGTGATTATGATAAGAATAAGTCACTTTATTTTCCTG
>JALVAL010000124.1 GCA_027011205.1 Gammaproteobacteria bacterium | reverse complement strand
AAGATATTGTGGACAATATAGAACATCTGAAGATGGCCAGTGATCGCATGAATGGACTTTCCATTGATATGGAAGATATGGTAAAAGGCTTTTCGGTCTAATCTGGCAGCAATTTGCCAGGGGCCGGGCCTGGCTGCCTGGTTTTTTAACCTGATAAAATTAGTTTTTACCTATATAAATCATGTAAAATAAAGATTAAACTAATCAGTTATATCAGAAAAAAACAATACACTGAACACTGACCTGTCAATATTTTACATTTAAGGTAATGCATTCAATGGACGTTCCCTCCCCTCATGGCAATAAACTGATTAACCTTCTTGTTAATGAACAGGAAGCAGAGGAATTAAAAAATTATTCTCAGGACTTCCCGGCTATTAGCCTGACCCAAAGGCAATTGTGTGATCTGGAATTACTGGTCAATGGCGCTTTCTCTCCCCTGCAGGGTTTTATGGATCAGAAAACCTGGGAGTCTGTTATTAAAAGCAGTCGTCTGCCGGATGGTTTATTATGGCCCATACCGATTAATCTGGACATCTCTGCCGAACTGGCAGCTAAACTGAAAAACGGTGATAAGCTGGCCTTAAGGGACTCCGAAGGCTTTACCCCGGCCATTTTAATCGTTGATGATATCTGGAAGGCAGATAAAAAAACAGAAGCCGAAGCCATTTATGGCACCACATCTGAAATACATCCCGGGGTAGATTTTCTATATAATCAGACCGGTGAGTTTTATGTCGGCGGCAAGGTACTTGGCATCGAACTGCCCCAGCATTTTGAGTTTGAAAACCTCTGGTCCAATCCACTGGAATTAAGAAAACTGCTTAAAAAAAGAGGCTGGAAAAATATTCTGGCTTTTCAAACCAGCAAACCTATGCACCGAGTACAGCGGGAACTCGCTCTCAATGCAGCCAAACAGGCTAAGGCTCATATACTGATCCATCCCACAGTGGGTATGACCAAACCAGGTGATCTGCACTACTACGCACGGGTACATTGTTATCAGGCTATTATGCAGTATTTTCCTGCTAATATGGCAGTTATGTCCTTATTACCTATGGCCATGCGTATGGCCGGCCCCAAAGAAGCACTCTGGCAGACTATTATAAATAAAAATTATGGCTGTTCTCATATTATTATTGGCCCTGAACACGCTTCTCCTCCAAAACAAAATGGCAGCATTGAAGCTTATTACGGCCAGTATGCATCACAGGAAGAGGTTTTAAAATATCAACAGGAACTGGGTATAGAGGTTATTACCGTAGAAGAAACTCGTTATGTAAAAAAGCAGAAAAAATTCCTGCCCATATCCACTATTCTTAATGAAGCTTATGAAAGTGAGATGCTCACAGATAATGATGTCAAAACCCGTCTCTATTCCGGCCAGAACATTCCTGACTGGTTCAGTTATCCTGAAGTATTAAAAGCTTTGAGCAATGCCTACCCTTCCCGCTGTAAGCAGGGCTTTACACTTTTTTTTACCGGACTTTCCGGTTCTGGAAAGTCCACTCTGGCCAAAATTATTTATGCCAAACTCATTGAGCTTGGCAGCCGGCCGGTGACACTGCTTGACGGCGACATTGTTCGCCATAACCTGTCCAGTGAACTGGGCTTTTCCAGAAAAGACCGTAACATTAATATCCGGCGTATTGGTTTTGTCGCCAATGAAATCACTAAAAATGGTGGTATCGCCATTTGTGCGCCTATTGCCCCTTATACTAAAATGAGACACGAAGCCCGTAATCTGATTGAACAGCATGGCGCGTATATTGAAATTCATGTATCCACCCCATTGGAAACCTGTGAAGATCGTGATCGAAAAGGTTTATATGCCAAAGCCAGAGAAGGAATTATCCCGGAATTTACCGGTATCAGTGATCCTTATGAAGTACCTGAAAATCCGGAGTTAAGAATTGATACCAGTAGTCTCTCTGCAATGGAAGCAGCCCAGGAAATTTATCTCTACCTGTTCAGGGGAGGGTTCATTGATACCGCAGAAGACTGTATTACTAATTTCTAACACAAAAGAACGAATTCAATCATGACAGCAATTGATGTTTTTAATGGCGATGCCGACGGTATCTGTGCCTTATTACAGCTTCGACAGAACAAATCCGGTTCAGGGCAAAATAACCAGCTGGTCACCGGTATTAAGCGGGATATACAATTGCTTAAACAGGTATCGGCCCAGGACGGCGATTACGTGACAGTACTGGATATTTCACTGGATAAAAACCGGGATGATTTACAGCGGATCCTGAACCATGGGGCACAGGTATTTTATTCGGATCATCATTTTTACGGGGCTATGCCTGAACACCCCAATCTGACTACCTGTATTAATACCGATTCGGATATCTGTACCAGTTTATTAATCAATCAGTATCTGGATAATAGCCATTATCTCTGGGCTGTTACTGGAGCCTTTGGTGATAATCTAAACCATAGTGCTCTGATACTGGCCACTCAACACCAGTTAAGCAGCATACAATTTGAACAATTAAAACAACTGGGTATTTTAATTAACTATAACGGCTATGGTGCCGATATTCATGACCTGCATTTTCATCCAGCCGATCTGTTTAAACAACTACTCCCTTATAACAACCCTTTTAATTTTATCAATGACAGCCAGTCTGTTTTTCAAAAACTAAAAAATGGCTATGATGAAGATAATAAAAATATCAGCAATTTAAGCAGTGAATACCAGACCGATAAAGTGGCATTATTTATTTTACCCGATGCCCCCTGGGCCAGACGTATAAGCGGTATATTCAGTAATGAGCTGGTTAACCGCTATCCCGACAGGGCTCATGCGGTTGTGACTTATAATAAACAGGGGGGATATTTAATCAGTGTGCGGGCTCCATTAAATAATAAAACCGGGGCAGATGATTTGTGTCGTCAATTTGAAACGGGTGGAGGTCGTAAGGCCGCTGCAGGAATTAATCATTTGCCGACTGAGCAGCTGGATATGTTTATTAAACAATTTTCCCAACAGTTTACCAACAACTGACTGGACTATCCATAAGATGAGAGTAAAATCATAAATATCCCTGCCAACAAAAACCAGGATATATTTTCAACTATGTCAAATAGTCATGAACAAAGACAGTATTCCCGCGTCAATGTCAGTTTTCCTGTCAGTATTGAATTACCCAATCAGAATCGGGCTAGAGCCACAGCAGTTAACATTGGACAGGGAGGGATGCTGATCAAAGATATTTCCGGATTATCATTTTCCAAACTGGATGATGTCAACATCTACCTGCCTATTGATAACAAACAAAACAGCGTATACACTATTGCCGCAAAAGTAACCCGTGTACAGGATAATGAAATGGGTCTGTTTTTCTATTCCGACCCGTCTGAATTTTTACAACTTATCTGTTAAAAACAAAGCTTAGGCTATGCCGGGTTCATAGGCTGGACCTTAAGGGAGTATGAATTTTACACATCATAAGTTTACACTCCCTATATAGGGTTTAGCCCCAATTTGGAGCGTCCAGATTTTTTATCTCTCTTTATACTATCACGGCGAGCATT
>JALVAL010000123.1 GCA_027011205.1 Gammaproteobacteria bacterium | reverse complement strand
TTTTCAGGTATTAGCACTACTGATATTGATAGTACCGGCAGTGGGCTTCTGAATATGGGTACTAGAACATTCACTTTGCATAAGCCCGGACAGCCTGCTCAGGGACCGGGTAAGGGAGGCTTTGTTGATTATCAGTTTAAGACTGAAGACTGGTTAAAATTTGACTGGCAGGGAGGGGGAGATGAGGCGCCGTCTGCCCGAGCCAGTTTTGGTATTTATAATCGTTCCAGACGATTAATTTATACCCGGGAATTATATTAGCTGCTTATCCAGTATTATTGGCCCTGGTGTTCATACACTATCTTTGTTATTCCTGATGCTCCTGTTTAAAGCGAATAATTTTTCGGCGATCTTTTTTGCTGGGACGTCTGCTGGCATATTGAGGCATACCGGCAAAAGCAGCCTTACGTTCCTGTAATAATTTTTCGCGCAGTTCAATACTTTCTATGGTTTCCTCATACAGGGTTTGAGCTACGTTGGCAGGGCCGCGTTTTCCAGACAGTCCTTTAATAATAACTGTTTGCTCAATAGATTCTTTTTTTATCCTCACACTCTGGCCTATTTCTGCATGATGACTGGGTTTTACCCGTTGATTATTCAGATGCACTTTTCCGCCTTTTATGGCCTCAGTGGCCAGAGAACGGGTTTTATAAAAGCGGGCTGCCCAGAGCCATTTGTCCAGACGAACAGCGTTATTTTGCTCAGTTTGAAATTTATTTTGTCTACTCATACTAAAAAATGGGACCTGAATTCAAATTAAAAGTAAAAAAACCTGTACAAAAATAGCGCAAATCAAAAAAAGCGTCTATAAATTATAAGTACAAAGATATTAAACGGTATCAATTTAAAAAAGTAAAGGTTAAAGGTGTTGTTATGGCAAGGCCAGTACGAATAGAGTATTCAGGCGCATATTATTATATTTCATCCAGGGCTGTTCCGGGAGAGACTGTATTTAAGGATATTAAAGATCGTCAGGAGTTTCTCTCCATTCTTCAGGAAGTTGTAACCCGTATGCAATGGGATGTGCTGGCTTATAATTTACTGCCGGATTCCTTTCAGCTGTTTATTAAAACCCCCAGACCTAATTTATCCAAAGGTATGAGACAGCTAAATGGTGTTTATACCCAGCGTTATAATGCCAGATATGAAACCAGTGGGAATATCTTTCATGGTCGTTTTAAGGCAATACTGGTTGAGTCTGAACAGGTCTTTACTGATGTGCTTAAATACGTATTATTAATGCCCTTAATAACTCGCAAGGCACGTAAGCTGGATAAATGGAAGTGGAGCAGCTATCAGGCCACTATGGGTTTTATAGAAACACCGCCATGGTTAAATACCGATGAAGTTCTGGCTCACTTTGCCAAACAGCCCAAACGTGCCCGTAAGTCACTGCAAAAGGCACTGGAAAATAGCGAAAAAGATTTTGATATTATGCCGCGGGTCCAGGCTCAGATCCTGCTGGGTAGTGATGCATTTGTGAAAAAATGGAAAAAACAAATGGCTACAGGAAAAATTTTAGATAAGGCCAGACAGCGCAAATCCAGAAAAGTAAAGCCTCTGACCGATTTTGGTAAACGCTTTAAAAATATCAAAGTGGCTATGGTTAAAGCCTATGAAACGGGCAATTATACCCTGGATCAAATCGGTAGTCACTTTGGAGTACATTATAGTACTGTTAGTCGTACGGTAAAAAAAGCAGGGTTTTAGGGAGAGAAGTTAATAGTCATTAGTCATTAGTCATTAGTCAAAAAATCAAAAGCAAGAAGGTTTAGTTTTTAATGTAGGCAAAACTTATACCGACTACCGACTTCTTTCCTAATAAATGCGTTTAAAGGTATACACTCGTGCATTTTTATCCCGCACAATAAATTTATCTGGCTCACGGTAAAACTGAAACTGCAGGGTGATATTACTGGCAGGAATATAGGCATATAAGATATTATTTTTTATTGCTAATCGTCCTGCCAGATTGCGTTTGTTACCATCCGACCAGATAAAACGATTGTTGTTATAAATGGCAATGACATTGCCGTTCTGAGACTGCCAGATCCCGTTCATACTACTGCCATTGTTATTCTGCTTATAGTTCTGGGTATAGTTCAGTGCGGGGTATTGCCGGTTGTTATTATTTGTACTGGAAGTACTGCTGTTGTTCAGGTCCCAGAAATTACCACTATTGCTGTTGCTGGCATTTTGTCCGGTGGTAAAATCATTTAAAAAAGTATTAGCGGGTATATTGTTGATATTTCCCGGTGACATTGGAAAGCTGTTCAAACCGTACAAACCATTACCCATTCCAGGCATAAATGCTGGTGAATAGGGCATACCATAGAGGCTGGAATAATAATTATTTCCGCTTCCGCCCATAATATTATTCATGGCTCTTATCATTGCGGCCATCATTTCAACGAACGGCAGAGAACGCCAGTCATTATTATTATAACTACCTGCAATAGACTGACTGGTGAGCACAAAACACAGTAATAAAGTGTAAACGAGGTGTTTCAAAAATATTCCCTGTTAAGAATAAAAGTATTGATACAACCCATTATTAT
>JALVAL010000122.1 GCA_027011205.1 Gammaproteobacteria bacterium | reverse complement strand
AGGTAGATGAATAATACTCACGATCAGGCGCCGTTACAGTGGTAGAACTATCTGCTGGAAAAGCGTAAGTTTGCTGCACTTTCACAAGATTTCTGTTTGCACTTGTGCTTTTAGCCAGTAGTGAAATATTCAGGCTGACAGTATAAAACTGACCATTTAAAGCAACTGGAGCTGCCGTATAACTGTCCACAATTTTATCCGGCTCGGCTGCCCCGCCCACACCACTAATATCATTGCCATAAGAGACCTGCATATTACTGATACCATCAACCAGAACCGTCGTACCGGTAGCGGCTCCGCCTGCCACAACTGAACAGGATAACTGGTTATTATTTATAAAAATTCTGGAAGTTATCATGGCGCCGGCTGTTACAAGGTTACCCAGACAGTCTCTGATACCGGCACCAAGAAGACTGGCAGCATTTTCCTGATACCGATAACAGATACCGCTACCTGCAGTATCTGGAACCACTACCTGCCCGGCAGGAAAAGCCGGGCAGGCTCCTGCAGAACCCTGAGAGCCATATACTAGCTGGGTGCTGTCTGAGGCTATAGGAAGAAAACCGGCCTTCTGCAGTTCTGTGGTTAAAAAGTACTGAGCATAGCGAAGATTTTCCTGTACAACTCCCTGCCCCTGCTGGAAACGAAAAGCCTGTTTATTACTCAGATAGATCTGTGATGCGGCAGCTACAAGAACAAAGCCTATCACCAGTGCAACCATTAACTCAACCAGCGTAAAACCATGGTTCAATGGTCTTTTATTTTTATCAGGAATCATTGTTAGTACCTTGTTTAAACTCATCAGGCCACTTAAATTTAGGGTGTAAATACTGCGTTATAGGATGTACAGGGAAAAGTATCCTTTTCATTAACAACAGAATCTCCGTTGACATCAGAAAAGGCAGGTCGGGGTCTTGCCCAGGCCAGACGAACAAGCACCATGGGTCCGCCATTACATTCTGTAATATCCAGTTCTCCAGCAATATTGGTATCAGGGCATGTCGCAGCAGTACCATTGCCCTGTTGCGTCTGGACCGTATCAGCAATGCCATCACCATTTGAATCACCATCGACTCCGGTGGTCTGACAGACAAATACCTGATTAGTCATCATTGGAGTATCAACGGGCAGCACATTGCTAACCAGTGTTCCCCAGTTATCCAGCCATGTAGTGCCTGTGGGGAAAGTTGTTCCTGAAGGTTTCATGAAATTAGCCAGTGATGCATTGTATTTTAGCGGACTGGATCTATCAATATTAGCATCTGATCGAACTCTTCCAATTAGGTCATTACTGGCAAAAACGGCTTTACTATAAAACTCCGCTTCCGTATTAAATTTAAGACTCTGAGCCTGCATAGCTGCCAGACCCAATAAGCCTACTGCCAGTATTATGATGGTCACTAACACTTCTATCAGAGTGACCCCGTACTGAATCTTATTATTTAATTTATTCATTTCTGTAAAGCCTATGCCATTCAGGGACATGCAACATTCGTTTTGGTGATATTTCCAGTTGTCGTCAGGCTGACATTTAATTTCTCAGAGCCCTTACAATTGGAAGGTGTGAAAGTAAATGTCTTTGCTCCGGGAAACCCTCGGGTATTAACAACAATAGAATTACTATTATCTGCGATAAAAGCTGACTGATCTTTTACACCTGCACCCGCCTTTAATAGAGTTTCACCGGCATCACGAGTACCATTACCATTATTATCCAAAAAAACCAGCCAGCCGGCAGTCCATACAGCAGTACCATTGCAGGCAGGTACAGGTGTTGCTGGAACATCCACCTGATTGGGATTACTGGAACCACAAATGGATACGGCCGTATTACTGCGTATCGCTTCCGTCCTCGCAGTATTTACATGACTGTGCAATTGATTTAATATTGACGCAGAATTATTAGCGGCCGTTAAATATTGAAAAGAAGGAAAGGCAATGGCCGACAAAATACCTATTACCGCAACCACCACCATCAACTCGACAATTGTAAAACCATTATTATTTTTCATGCTTACTTTATAAACCTGTTTGTTCAAAATGTCACACCCAATACGATTAGTGTAGTTTATCCACAGATAAACGGTGATTTTCGATTAAATCCTGTGATTTTGTTAACAATTTTCAGCGCGACGGTTTGAGTTCTTTAGGTAAGGAAAATACCACATCTTCTTTTTCACCTGTTTCTAATTTGCTGATATCCACACCCTGTTTGTGCATAAATTCCACCACTTCTGCCACCAGATATTCCGGGGCTGAAGCTCCGGCGGTCACCCCAATCTGGTGGCAGTTATTAAGCCACTGAGGCTGAATTTCATCCGCACAATCAATTAGGTATGCCCTGGCCCCCTGTCGTTCAGCCACTTCTCTAAGACGGTTGGAATTAGAACTATTGGGTGATCCGACCACCAGTACCAGCTCACTGTTTTGAGCCAGTGTTTTAACCGCATCCTGACGGCTTTGTGTGGCATAACAGATATCATTTTTCCTGGGGCCTGAAATTTCAGGAAAGCGGGTTTTAAGTGCATCAATGACATCTGCCGTATCATCCATAGATAGGGTCGTCTGACTGACATAAGAGAGCTGTTCAGGATTATTTATCTGTAATGTTGCAACATCTTCCGGTGTCTCTACCAGATAAATAGCGCCACCCCTGTCATCATCATATTGCCCCATAGTGCCTTCTACTTCCGGATGCCCGGCATGGCCGATTAAAATACATTCCTTGCCTTCTTTACTATAGCGGGTCACTTCCATATGAACTTTAGTGACTAATGGACAAGTGGCATCAAAAACTTTAACATCACGATTATCAGCTTCCTGCTTAACGGCTTTAGAAACCCCATGGGCACTAAAAATAACTATACCGCCATCAGGTACATCGGATAATTCTTCCACAAATACCGCCCCCCGACTTTTAAGCGATTCCACCACGGCACGATTATGAACTACCTCATGACGAACATAAATGGGTGAACCAAATAGAGTCAATGCCCGTTCAACAATTTCGATAGCTCGATCCACACCGGCACAAAAACCTCGGGGGTTGGCAAGTTTTAATTGCATATTGTATCCTTCAGCCTGTTAAGTGTTCAAATAATTTAAATCAGAAATTTGTAAGTAGAATCTGACATCCATATCAGGCATTTTCCTACATCGGAACAGTCATTGTTCTGATATTTATTCCACAGACAGCATTTTATACTATTTACCACTGGAACAGGAATGAAGGAGCATATCTGATTCAGAATCATGGATAGTCACTGTATTAGGTTATTAATAAACCACTCAGGAAAGATTGGTTAATAATCTTAAAATGGAGTTTTTTAAAAATGTAGTGCTCAATAAAAATGGCGTTAAAACTTTTAACGCCATTTTTTATTTTAATTTAAAAATACCTCAATTGACAACAAGACCAGACCAGACTAGACTTGTTATATTATTTTTCTTTACAGCAATACTGAGGTAGCGATTATGCAGATAAAAAATATATCTGAAGCAAAAGCCAGTTTGTCTTATCTGATTAAAGTCATACAGGAAACCAATGAACCGATTCTTA
>JALVAL010000121.1 GCA_027011205.1 Gammaproteobacteria bacterium | reverse complement strand
TTATTGATATGAGGCAACATAATGATCAGGGTTTTGAATATAGTTATTGATGGAAATATGTACGCCGTTAATGTAGATGAAGAAATACTAACGTCGGCAGAAAATCTTTTTAGTAAAATGGATCAGGACATGAATCAGGGCTGGACACTGGGTCGTGATTTTGTTGAAAACCCCAGTATAACGGAACGTTGTCAGATTGTAGGTGACAAGCTTCTAACAGCTATAGAAGATGATAATGAACAAATGAAAAGTATGATGGCGGGTTACATTCTCTCAAGAGTGCCTGATATTATGACTATTTATATTGATAACACCGGTGAAATCCAGGAAACACAGGTTGAACTGGCACCTTCTGTCTGACAGGAAAAATGGCATATGAGAATTAAGTCTAAATGGGGTAAAAATAAAAAACAGCGGTCGGTAGAAGATAATGCCAGTGCTGCTGCTTTTATTGCCTGGCGTATTGCTCAGGATGCATTGCTTAATCTTGAAAATGAGGATTATCAGACCGATACCTTGAAGCAAAGAATGGATGTAGTGGTTGAATTTGTAATATATCTGGCTCATCTTGCTGATCGGATCACCTATGAACGAATGTCTCCTGAAGAACGTGAAGCTTTTGTTGTGTCCATGGTTAAACACCTGGCGAGGAATGTTCAGTCCAGTATGGAGGACATTGACGGTGTGAAGGACTATAAGGAAGATTTTATAAACCTGGTCAATGAAAGAATGTCTGATTATGCCGAAATGCCTTTTGAAGATGATGAACCGAGTTTTAGCATGCGCCGATACCTGGGGACTCGTGTCCAGGAGGCCATGGGAAAGCGTCATAATAAATGGATTGAAACCCAGGTGCTGGAAATAAATGCGCCGGAGGCAGCCAAACACCTTAAAAAAGCCATTGATGACTTATATAAACCTGCTTTCTGACAGGGGAATTTCATTAATACCCGTGTGGTGCATTTATTTATTCGGAAATAATAGCCAGCTTTAGTAAACGGGAACTGAGTTTTAAACCGGCCTGATGGGAATAATTGAGATTGATCTGGAAACGTATTTTATCACCATTCTGGATAAAGTTGATTATTGCACCCGAGCGGCTAATATCCTCAGCTTCACTAATAGTCAGAATTGGGTGGTTACGGGCATAACTGTATAGTTTTCTTATTCTGGAGTGACTGATGCCGCTGAGAAATAATACCTGACAGTTTATAATATCCTTGTCATGACTGATAATTTTTAATGTTACGTTTTTTGAATTAATTCTCTTATGCTCAATCAGTTTAAAGGCATCCAGCATACTATTATTGCCCATAATACAAAAAGTTATACTGGAATTATCTGAATATGGCCATTGAGTCAGACGGGCAAAATTAAGAGTAAACACAGCCTTAAGAGAATATTCTTCATCAATGTTTTTAGTTTGGAATACCGTTCTCTCCTGAGCCTCAAGTGTCGTGCTCAACAGTATCATGCTTAAAAGAAGTGTGCTTATGATATATTTAATTAACATCATTTTTAACGCTTCAATTCCTAAAAATTCCAGAGAATTTTGAAATAAACACCGCGTTTAATTTCCACAGAATCAAAAATTCCCGCATCAATGTATTCAAGATGTTCTGCATCCAGTAAATTCTGGCCAACCAGAGACAGAGTAAGATGAGCCTGTGGTTTCCAGGCAATACGTGCATCCAGGGTTGTGTAGGCGTTGACAGTAGTCAGTTCTCCGCTATGATTTAGAACCTGACTGGAAGCTACATATTTTAGCCAGAGATCCAGATCCACCTTATGATTCAAGTTCATATTGGAGCGCAAAGAGACTATATTTTTCGGATCGGAAGAAACCAGTACATCATAGGAACGGGTTTTAATCTTTTCATTAAAATAAGTGTAGGCCAGGTCCATTGACCACCATTGTTTTAACTGCCAGTTGCTGGATAATTCAAGTCCTGAAGAGTGTCCCTTTCTATTATTAGCAATTGGGACAGGGTAGACGACAATAGAATTTATGGTTTTGGGTGTACCGAAATCATAACCCTGAAGATCCTTATAAGTATTATAAAAAACAGTGCTATCAAAGGTGATCTGCTTCATTGGACTCATGCGATAGCCAATTTCATAGGAAAATACTTTTTCAGAATCAAACTCTGGATTGCCCTGAATAATATAACCGGTGTAATCACTGGAGCTGTTAAAGCCAGTGTCAGGCGGCAGCACACCATGTAGAATGCTGGATTTATGTTCATATCGGGACGGTGTTCTGACGGCTTTTGAAAAAGCCGCCCATAACTTGTGTCGGGGGTGCAAATTCCAGAATAATCGTACCGAAGGCTGGACTTCCCAGCCGGTGTAGCGATTGTGTTCAAGTTTGGACCCCAGAGTCAGCCACAGGGTATTATCAACCAGATTAATTTCATCCTGTAAAAAGGCATTAAATAATTCCAGGGTGCTTTTTCTCGGTTGAATAGTACCTGGAAAACGCTGAAAATCATCATTGGTATAACGGTAACCGAATCCCCAGACCACATCATGGGTTTCCAGTGGTGCAAATCGGTGCTGAAAATCTATATCAAACACATTGTTGGTAATATTGGTGTAATTTTCTTCACGCTGGGTGTAGTCATAATATAATTGCAGGGAGAATTCAGAAGTCAGGGATTCCGTATGTTGCCAGCGAGCCATTATATTACCGCCGGTTACATCCGTTTTGTCATCAGCCGTCTCATAAAAAGGAGACTCTAATAATGGAATTGACTGATTATCCTGAACCTTGCCCTGATAGTAATCTGCCTGAAGAGTTAAGGAATCCCGGTTTGATATCTGGCTGTCTATACGAGTCCCGGTGTGCAGCATTTCCCAGTCATCATTGGCATCCCCACCATTTTTAAATTTGAATTCATCCCGTTTAAAAGCTTTAATATAAGCTCTGGCATGGGTTTGCTCATCGAGTTTAGTGCCATATCGAAAACCGGCAAAAGCCTGTTCCTGACTACCGCCGCCCACAGAGACCAGTCCGCCCTGTGTTTCAATACTGTTTTTTGTGATTATATTAATGACCCCGTTGACAGCATTGGCGCCCCATAATGTTGCCCCGGGTCCGCGTATTACTTCAATACGTTCAATATCCTCCATCAGGGTATCCTGTACTTCCCAGTAAACCCCTGAATAGGATGGGGTATAAACTGTGCGCCCATCAATCATGACCAGTAATTTATTGGCAAAGCGTCCATTAAAACCTCGGCTGGTGATGGCCCACTTATTGGAATCTATACGTGCTACATTAATGCCGGGAGCCATCCTCAAAGCTTCCGGAATACTGGTGGCGCCACTGCGTTCAATATCCTGTTGGGTAATGACAAAAACAGCGGCAGCTGAATTAGATAAAGACTGCTGTTTTTTGGCAACGGAAGTCACCTGTATATCCATAAGATCTTCCAGCGCAAGTGTCTGGATAGTTTTTTTATTGTCAGAGGACTCTTTGTTGATATCATTTTTTACAGCTGTTAAGCTGCCAGCCTGACTCAGTGTGTTATAAAGTGTACCGGATAGGAAGATTAAAAAGATTATTA